>CALPIR020000115.1 GCA_943323675.2 Chitinophaga pinensis
CAAAAACACATTCCATCCAAGGCCTTTAGCAATATTTTGATCGTATTGCCAGCTAAAAAGAAAAGAACCGAAAGCAAAAGCCATAAAAACAGAGGTAAGGAGGAAAACCAAACCGGTAATTTTCACAAACCGTTCATCTTTTAACAAAGTCAATTTACCAGAAACTGGTTCGGCTTTTTTTTTCGTTCCTTTCGAAACGGGTATTTCTATTGGTTCTTCACGCTCAAAATCCTTTGGTTCGCTACTTACTGTGCTGATTATGTTTTGCTTGGCCTTTTTCATCTTAACTAAACAAAAATACACCCACAAGCTACTTATTGGTATTTAGTTACCCACGTTTACACATGGTTTATGTTTTATTGCCATATTTTAGAAACACTCTCTTTGTAGAAGTGCTTATTGTGATTAAATTCGCCCATGCTTGGCAGGTTGCCAGTAAAATTAGACATTATGGAAAAATCAACAGATTATATCTTATCAATACTTGAAGTATTAAAATACATCATTCCAGCTGGTGTTGTTTTTGGAATTGTGCAATACATGCTGAAAAACTTCTTTGATAATGAATACCAACGCAGACACATGGAATTAAAGGTAGAAACCAATAAGTTAATTACCCCATTAAAACTGCAAGCATATGAACGTGTTGTTATTTTAATGGAACGCATGAGCCCGAACAACCTCATCTTTAGAGTAAGTCACCCAGGAATTAGTGCCACCCAATTAAAAATTGCGTTGATTCAGGATATTAATAATGAATTTAATCACAACGTATCTCAACAAGTATATGTCTCGTCACAATCGTGGCAAATGGTGCGCATTGCCAAAGAAGAGATGATAAATATTATTAATACTTCGTATAGTAGTTTAGGACCCAATTCTGTTGGACTAGATTTAAGTAAGGCTATTTTTGAAAACATGATGCAAAAGGAAAGTATTCCTACCCACATGGCATTAGAGTTTTTACGTAAAGAGTTTCATTTATTATTTGATTAATTAATTACAGGTATTACACCTTCATACTTTAAATATGAGCGATAAAAGAATTACAGATTCAGGAATTGAAATCAATTCTTTATACAATACGCCAATTCCAATGGAAGAGCTATCTGGACAGTTCCCGTTTACACGCGGTATTCAACCAGATATGTATCGTGGCCGCCATTGGACCATGCGTCAATATGCAGGATTTAGCACTGCCGAAGAAAGCAACAAACGCTATAAGTATTTGTTGGCTAACGGAACTATGGGGTTAAGTGTGGCTTTTGATTTGCCAACCCAAATAGGTTATGATAGCACACACGCAATGAGTGAAGGCGAGGTAGGTAAAGTAGGTGTTGCTATTGATACATTGCGCGATATTGAGATATTATTTGACGGTATTGAGTTGGAAAAAATAACAACCTCAATGACCATTAATGCAACAGCATCTACTTTATTGGCTATGTATATTGCATTAGCTAGAAAACAAGGTGCTGATATTCAAAAAATATCGGGTACAATACAAAACGATATTTTAAAAGAATATGCTGCAAGGGGCACTTACATTTATCCGCCTAAACCGAGTATGCGCATCATCACTGATATTTTTGAGTATTGCAGCAAGGAGGTGCCAAAGTGGAATACCATATCAATAAGTGGCTACCACATAAGAGAAGCTGGAAGCACAGCTGTTCAAGAAATTGCTTTTACCCTAAGTAATGCAAAAGCATATGCACAAGCGGCCATAGAAAAAGGTTTAGATATTAATGTGTTTGGACAACGTTTATCGTTTTTCTTTAATGCACATAATAACTTTTTTGAAGAGATTGCCAAATTCAGAGCAGCCAGAAGAATGTGGGCAAGAATGGCAAAGGAATTAGGCGCTACAAATCCTAAAGCACAAATGTTGAGGTTTCATACTCAAACAGGTGGAAGCACCTTACAAGCACAACAATCCGACACCAATATAGTTCGAGTAACCTTGCAAGCATTGGCTGCTGTAATGGGTGGCACACAAAGCTTACATACCAATGGTTTTGATGAGGCTTTAAGTTTACCAACAGAAAATGCTGCTCGAATAGCATTACGTACCCAGCAAATAATTGCCTACGAAAGTGGTGTGGTTGATACCGTTGATCCAATGGGTGGTAGTTATTTTGTAGAAGAATTAACCAACCAAATTGAATCGGAAGCATGGAAATACATCGAAAAAATAGATGCCATGGGTGGTGCTGTAAGTGCTATTGAAGAAGGCTACATGCAGAAAGAAATTGCTGATGCCAGTTATCGATACCAAAAGGAAATTGAAAATAACCAAAAGGTAATAGTTGGAGTAAATAAATTTACGGCTGAAGAAGAGGTTACTCCACCTTTGTTTAGGGTGGATGATAGCATCAGAAAAATTCAAACCGAAAAGATTGCAAAAGTTAAAGCAGAACGTGACGAGAACAATGTACAACAATTGTTAGCTAAGTTAGAGCAAAACGCAAACGATGGTAGTAATGTAATGCCTACTATTATTGAATCTGTAGAAGCTTACGCAACATTAGGAGAAGTAGCAGATGTTTTCCGTAAAACGTATGGTGAATACAAGGCCTAATAATTTCATATGAAAACATCATTGTTTGCCATAGGCGTATTTTTAATTGGCGCATGCAGCGGTACTTATAAACTTGCCAAACATACGGATAACAACATACGGATAATTGCTGATAGCTTACAATTGTATGATAGCTCCATTGCAATTATGATTGCACCCTACAAACAAAAATTGGATGCACAAATGAACGAGATAATTGGGGAAGCGGAAGAAACGTTAACAAAAGAACTCCCTGATGGCTCACTAGGTAACTTTGTAGCCGATGCTTGTTTATCATATGCTCAAAATAATAATACAACAGCAGATTTTTGTGTATTAAACTCTGGCGGAGTTCGAATACCTGCCATACAAAAGGGCCCAATTACAATTGGTAAAATTTATGAGTTGATGCCATTTGATAACATGATTGAAGTGGTTGAACTAGATGGAAATGCCTGCAAAGAATTATTTACTTGGATAGCAAAATGGAAAGGCGCACCAGTTAGCGGAATAGAATTGATGTTAGCAAATGGTGAAGCCACTAACGTTAAAATAAAAGGAGAACCATTTAACGAATCGAAGACATATTTTGTAGCTACAACAGATTATGTAGCAAATGGTGGAGATGGCGCAACCATGTTTGCCAAAGGGAAACGCACCAGTAATAACTATAAGTTAAGGGATGCAATTATAGATTATGTAAAAAACAAACAAACCATTAAAGCCAATAACAATGGACGCATCAAACAAAATTAATAGAAGAGGCTTTATAAGAACCAGTGCTAAATTAGGTGCACTTGCCATGCTTAACGAATTCCCTTTAAGCGCTATAGCAAAACCTGATTTAATTAAGGTTACACTTTTACATACCAATGATTGGCATAGCCGTATTGACGCATTCCCCAAAGATGGAGGAAAATATGCCGGAATGGGCGGTGCAGCTACTCGTGCTGCATTAATTAAAAAAATTAGATCAGAAGAAGAGCATATAATACTATTAGATGCTGGGGATATTTTTCAGGGCACACCATATTTTAACTTTTTTGAAGGAGAATTGGAATATAAGTTGATGAGCGAAATGGGCTATGATGCTGCTACATTGGGCAACCACGACTTTGATAATGGAATTGAAGGCATTATTAACCAATTACAACATGCCAAATTTGAACTATTAAATTGCAACTACGATTTTAGTAAAACATTATTGGCAGATAAAGTGAAGCCTTATCGTATATTTAAAAAAGGGGGAGTTAATATAGGAGTTATAGGTGTGGGCATCGAACTTGAAGGACTAGTGCCTAAAGAGTTATATGGCGATATTGTTTACCATAACCCTATTGATATGGCAGATAAACTTGCGAAAGAGCTCAAAACACAAAAAGGATGTGATTTAATTGTTTGTCTATCTCACTTAGGGTTTGAATACCAAAACGATAAGCTTAGCGATAAAAAATTGGCTGAAAACTCAACCTATATTGATATTATAGTGGGCGGGCATACACACACCTTTTTGCCAAAACCTATTGTTGTAAAAAACCAATTGAATAAAGAGGTAATTATCAACCAAGTAGGATGGGCTGGATTGCAACTAGGCAAAATAGATTTTTACTTTGATAGCGCTAAAAGTATCGTAAACACAAGCATAGGCGCAAACATGTACATTAACCACAAAGAATCATAAAGTGCGTTGATAATTGTATATACAAGTATAAGTTTTAAACACAAAATGGGTGGTTATAAACAAAATTTTTCGTTCAAAATGTCGCATTTTTTTTGTTGTACAATAAGCAAAAAACAACAAATACAATCACTTACAAGCTTATTGAGTTTTCCAAACAAAATCTCTCGTAAAAAAAATTTTTTTATTAACAATAAATACTCCAATTTCACCAACGAAAAGAGTATTAATTATGACTGATAAAACTGCCGATAGCGTTTGGAATAACTGTTTGAAATTGATTCAAGACAATGTATCACCCCAAAGTTTTAAAACTTGGTTTGACCCTATTAAACCGGTTAAACTAGATAATAAGATTTTAACGATACAAGTTCCGAGTCAGTTTTTTTACGAATGGTTAGAAGAACACTATGTAACTTTACTGAAGAAAACCCTGAAACAAGAACTTGGTCCGGGCTCTAGATTGGAATACAATATTATTGTTGAGAACAGCAGCAATAATGCAAATCCTTACGTGGTTAATTTACCTGGCAGTAATAATCATAAATCAGATACACAAAACATAGGTATGCCGCTTAACTTAAGCAGCAACATCAAAAACCCGTTTATTATCCCTGGTTTAAAAAAGGTTAATATAGATAGTAACCTCAATCCGTCATTAAACTTTGATACCTTTATTGAAGGAGATTGCAACCGTTTGGCACGTTCGGCAGGTTTTGCCGTTGCTAATAAACCCGGTGGTACATCTTTCAATCCATTAATGATATTTAGCGAAACAGGATTAGGAAAAACACATTTGGTGCAAGCCATAGGTAATATGATCAAACAAAACAGCAAGATCAAAATTGTTTTGTATGTACCAGTGGAAAAGTTTACTAACCAATATGTTGAGTCTGTTCGTAATAATAGCAGTCAAGATTTTTTAAACTTTTACCAAAACGTTGATGTATTAATTGTGGATGATGTGCAGTTTTTGGAAAACAAACAAAAAACGCAAGAAATCTTCTTTACAATATTTAATCACCTGCACCAACAAGGTAAACAAATAATACTAACCAGCGATCGTGCACCTAAAGATTTAAAAGGTATGGACGAGCGTTTGTTGTCGCGCTTCAAGTGGGGTTTATCATGCGATTTACAACAACCAGATTTTGAAACACGTTTGAGTATATTAGAAACCATGATGTATAATGATGGTATTACTTTAAGTCGTGATGTGGTTGAGTATGTAGCTCATAATATAAATAATAATATTCGTGAGTTACGTGGCGCATTGGTTTCTCTTTTAGCTCAAGCCTCGTTAAATCGTAAAGAAGTTACACTTGAATTGGCTAAACAGATTTTGAAAAATTTCGTTAAAAATTCATCTCGCGAAATTTCAATTGAATTTATCCAGAAATTAGTTTGTGATTACTTTACCATACCAGTTGATCTAGTAAAATCAAAAACCCGTAAACGTGAAATTGTACAAGCGCGTCAAATCTCTATGTATTATGCGAAAGATTTAACAAAAGCTTCACTAAAAACAATAGGCATGCATTTTGGGGGCCGCGATCACTCTACTGTTATCCATGCTTGCCAAACTGTTAACGACTTAATTGAAACAGACAAGAAGTTTAAATCAGATATAGAAGAAATTGGTAAGCGTATTAAAATTAATTTGGTTTAATTTTAAACATCTACCTAAAAAAACTAAAGAGCCACAAATATTTGTGGCTCTTTTTTTATGCAATCAATGTGTGTATTCATAATTAGTTTCCTAACATTAAAATCACACATTACATTAAACTTAAATGAACAACCATCATTGTTTGTCATTTGAAGTGTTTAGCTTACTTTTGACCAAAGTTAAACACTATGCTAAGATCAATGACCGGTTATGGTCAGGCTGAGGTAGACACTGAACGTTTTACCATTAAAGCCGAATTTAAATCATTAAACAATAAATTTTTAGAGATTAATCTTCGTATGCCCAAAGTTTGGCATAGCAAGGACCATGAAGTTCGAAAAGAACTTACTAAATTGATTGAACGAGGAAGTTGCCAAGTAAATATAAATGTGCAATTTAAGCGTGCAGAGGATAAGGTTATGCCTGTTAACAAGGATGTAGCTGCTTATTACATTAAAGAGCTTACACAAGTTTGTAACGCATCAGGTTTAAACCCTCAAATGTTGGCCTCTACCCTATTACAAATGCCTAATTTGTTTCAACCAATAGAAGATGAAAACAATGAGGATGATGTTAAAACATTGTTACATGTGGTTAATTTAGCATTTACCGAGTTTGAAAAATTCAGACAAAAAGAGGGAGAAATGTTAGCCAACGAATTAATAAGAATGACGCAAGCTATAATGCATTTGGTTAAAGAAATTGAAACTCTAGAGCCAGAGCGTATGCAAACTATAAGGGGTAGAATTGATGCCGAATTAAGCCAACTTAAAGTAGATAATTTAGACAAAAATAGGCTTGAACAAGAGTTGATTTATTACATAGAGAAGTTAGATATTAGTGAAGAAAAAACCAGACTAATTCAACATTGTACGTATTTCTTAGAAACAATGAAGACTAAATCAGCCGGTAAAAAATTAGGTTTTATAGCTCAAGAAATGGGACGAGAAATTAATACCATAGGAAGTAAAGCTAATCATTTTAAAATACAACAGCGTGTAGTTGAAATGAAAGACGAGTTGGAAAAAATTAAAGAACAAATTAACAATATAGTTTAGCGGTATAGGATGAGTAGCGAAAATTCAAATCTAACATTTGACCCTAAACTAAATAAGGTAGTAATTTTTTGCGCACCCTCTGGCTCGGGTAAAACTACTATTGTTAAACACCTACTATCTATTGATTCGAGAATTGCATTTTCTGTTAGTGCTTGTACACGTGAAAA
>CALPIR020000116.1 GCA_943323675.2 Chitinophaga pinensis
CCAATGATGTGATAATTAAGATTAACTTAGCAAAAGTATAAAATTATACCACATACACACGTTGATAATGAGGTATCGTTTTTAATAAATTCTGTTATTTTTGCACACATGGAAGAACAACGTAAGAGTTCGGGTAAGATATACTATATCATAATCATAGTTATATTATTGGCTTTAAACGGCTTATTTATTTATAATTACTTTAACACAGATAAAAAACTGGTTCAAACTGAGGAAGCTTTGTTTGCAACAGACTCTGTAAAAGCAGAATTAGAGAAAATATTGGGGGAGACCCAATCAAACTTAGATTTATATAAGGGTAAAAATAGTGAGCTAGATGCTTTTTTGAAAGAGAAAAACGATTCGTTACAAGAATATGCAGAACGAATAGAGAGTTTGTTGCGCTCCGGTCGTTTAAATAGGGTTCAGTTAGAAAAAGCAATGGAAGAGATTGATCAATTGCGTTATTACAAACGTAAATACTTGAATCAAATTGATTCTTTATCAACTCAAATTAATCAACTAAGTAGCGAGAACAAGAATTTACGGGGTAAAGTTGATAAAGAAAAACGCCAAAACGAAAACCTTACCATGGAAAATGTGCGACTGAACAATAAGGTAGCCATAGGTGCAAAACTTAATGCCAAATCTATTTTTATTACAGGTGTTAAAAACAGAAGTAATGGTAAGGAGCGTGAAACCAATCGTGCAACACAATTAGAAAAGCTAAAAATTACGTATACAATAGACGAAAACTATGTAAACGACCCGGGTGAAAAAACAGTGTATATGAAGGTGGTTGGACCTGATGGAGCTACCCTTTACAATGAAGCTGCTGGTTCGGGTACATTTAATTTCCAAGGACAAGAGTCGTTATACTCAGCCAAACAGCAAATTTCTTTTAATCAAAAATCGCAAGAGGCAACTACCTATTGGACAAAAGGCTCCACATTTGGTAAAGGCGTTTACAAAGTGGAGTTGTTTGTTGATGGATTCCAAATTGGTTCGGCTTCATTCGAATTAAAATAAAATAGTAATTAATTGAACTAAATAAACAAAAACGCTCTGCATTTGGCAGAGCGTTTTTTTTTGAATTTTATTTATATACCTTCTTTAAAAATAAACATTTTGAATAAAAAACTATCATTAATAGATTGCATCATGCTGATTATGGGGAGCATGATTGGTTCGGGAATATTTATAGTACCTGCTGCCATGAGTGCTGAACTCCAATCACCAACCATGCTTATTGTAGCTTGGGCAGTAACCGCTTTGCTCACACTGCTTGCTGCACTTAGCTATGGTGAGTTAGCCGCATTAATGCCTAAAGCAGGTGGGCAATACATTTATCTTAAAGAGTCGTACAATAAATTAATTGGTTTTTTATATGGTTGGACATTATTTACTGTGATTCAAACTGGAACCATTGCGGCCGTTGCAGTTGCCTTCGCTATTTATAGCGGTGTGTTTTTTCCTATTATTAGCGATCATAATATTTTATTTGAATTTGCTGGCATTACAGTTTCAACAAAACAAATATTGGCAATTGTTATTGTGTGGTTGCTTACTTATAGTAACTTTAAAGGGCTACGTACTGGTGCGCGTATTCAAAATATTTTTACGGTTACTAAAATTGGTGCGCTACTTTTTATGATAGGAGCGGGCTTGTATTTTATTGTAACCCAGCCAGCAGTAAACATTAACTGGCAATTACCCGCGCAAATAAGCACGTATAATTATTGGGGTATTTTTTGTGGCGCTTTAGTAGGGAGCATTTTTAGTAGTGATGCTTGGAATAACGTAACCTTTACTGGTGGAGAAATTGATAACCCTAAAAGGAATTTACCTCTATCATTAGCAATTGGTACACTGGGCGTTTTGTTACTTTATATTTTTATTAATTACATTTATTTATACAGCATACCCTTTATTGATATTGCTACAGCAAAGGATGGAAGGGTTGGAACACTTTTGCTCAATAATATTTTTGGAGCCATTGGTTTAACCATCATGGCGGCTTTAATTATGATAAGCACCTTTGGTTGTATTAATGGATTAACCTTAAGTGGCGCACGTGTATATTATGCCATGGCCAATGATGGATTGTTTTTTAAAAAAGCATCTTCACTAAACAAACACCATGTGCCACAATTTGCTTTGGTTATTCAAGCTGTTTGGACAAGCATTTTAACGCTTAGCGGAAGCTATGGGAACTTACTTGATTATGTGGTAATAGCGGTTTTGATTTTTTATGTATTAACAGTTACAAGTGTTTTTATTTTACGCAAAAAACAACCCGATATAGAGCGCACTTATAAAGTTTGGGGATACCCATTGGTGCCTGCTTTGTATGTTTTAATGGCGCTATTCATTTGTGTTAATTTATTAGCATTTAAACCAGAATACACCATACCTGGAATAGGTATAGTGATACTTGGAATACCTGTTTATTACCTAATAAATTTAAATAAAAAGTAACGTTAAAACTTTACGGCTAAGCCAAACATAATATGGCGCTGGGCCATGTATCTTGCCGGGTTGGTTGGTGCTGGTCCCGTTACTCCTAAACGTGGATCTCGGTAGCGCGGGTCAACCCAACTGTCTGGCACATTTTGCCCGTAGCTGTATGCTGTACCGGTAACGGGATTAATTATTGTAGCATTTTTGTTATCAAATAAATTAGTTATTTGAACGCTAAAATTAACTTGAGATTTACCTTTTAGTTTCCACCATCTGGTAAAAGTAATGTCAGTCCAGAACCAATATTCGCCAACCTTACTCCAACGTGCATCAGGATTTGGATCTTGCACATATATGGGCCTACCAATATTCACATCTGTTCTGTCAAAAACATATGGAGTATAACGCACACCACTTCTTAAGTTGGTTTCCAAATAAATACTCATTTTGTTTAACCACTTTTTATTAAATAAACCATTCTTGGTATCAATTTTAAAAATGTGATTTGTTTTTAAGTTGTGTGGTACATCCCAAGGCAAATAAAATTCACGGGTATCTTCACTTGCGCCCGAAGCCAATAATTCTTTTAATTTATCATTGGCACTTGCACTTTGTCCTGTTGTTACTTGGTAAGTGTATGATAACTGCCCATTGTACCAATTACCAATTCGTTTAATATATCCAAACTCTACACCACGGCTACGTGCATAATCACTATTTATTCTAATGGTTCTAGCCACTTCACGGCCTGTTCCATCTGCTATAAAAACATTTGCAGTGGTTATAAAATCATATTTATCTTTCCAAAATGCAGAAAATGTAAATGCATCGTTACTGGTAATTTGTGTTTTTAAACCAATTTCATAGCTAATATCTACTTCAGGATTTAAGTCGGGATTACCCACATTTGCAATGGTTGATCGGTCTTGATAAAATGGGTCTAAACCCGGATAAATAAATGACGGGTGAGGTAAGATGGTATTATGTCCGTAGTTAAAATACAACATTTGGTTTTCGCGAATGGGAAAGGATGCTGATATTTTAGGTAAGAAACGAAACTTATATCTCAAACCACCAATTTTTACGCTGTTGTCTAAATATGATTGACGAATTTCTTCTCTGATTGGAGAGCGAGGATTAGCCACGGCATCATCAACAAACTTGCCTGGCGCCCAATATTCAAAGCGACCACCAACGCTTGCCACTAAACCCTTATATTTAATTTGGTCGGTAACAAAAACACCTCCGCGTTGTGGACTTACCTTCCAAACATCACTTTGTTGTCCTAGACGAAATGTTTGTGATTCGCCACCTCCTGCAAGCGGTAATGGAGCTCCTACCCATGGGCGTATAATATCAATCCATTGCATTTCTTGCATCTTAGCTTCAAAGCCAAATGTTAATTTGTTCATAGAGTTTAATGAAACCAAATTACCTTGGGCTTTAACTGCATATTCTTCAAAATAATGCGAATGCCATAAAGTTGCTATACCGCCATTATTATAAAATCCCGATGAAAGATTTACGAATGAAACGGAATCGCCAGGATTAAAATAAGTAGATGGATACTGGTTGATGGATGCAGGGTCTAACACTTGATCAACAGATGTTGGTCTCCATGGGCGACCATTCGCATCAGCTTGTAATTTTACAAAAAAACGTGAAGCTAAAACGGTGTATGAAAAACGTTTGCTCAATGATTGTTTCCAATCTATTGAAACCATATTTGCATCATGCGTGTATGTATTGGCATTATCCATTTGTTGGCTAAAGTTGTATTGATAGCCGGGCTGAAATGGTAAATCATTACCAAAAATACGCAACATGTTTACGTCTTGATTAATGGTTAAAGAGCGTAAGCCAGAAATCATTAAACTTTTACCAGATTTGAAGTTGTAATTTAATTTGCCAAAAACACTCCATTTGTTGTCTTGGTATGGGCTCCACAAGCGGCTATCGCCCCAACCTTTTCCAGGATATAGGTTTGATATAACTTGGTTTGCAGGCGTTTTATAATATTCATCGCTAAAAGCCCCACGTAATGCAACAGAAAATTTTAATCTATTCTCGAACGTTTTACGCATAAGTGGCCCGCTAAAGTTCATTTCGGTAATGGATGTATTCCAATTGGCACGACTACTTTTATTAAATCCGAAATTATCGCGTTTATGGTTCAATCCGAACTCAAACTTGTCACCCCCATTTCGGGTTTTTGTATTTACAACACCTGCTGTAGCATCTCCCACATCAGCACCAATTCCACCAGTAGTTACTTCAATATCGCCTACTGCATTACTTCCTAAATCTAAACCAAAACCTGTACCCGCCAGTGGATCGGTTACTTTCACTCCATCAACATACATACCTGTTTCGTATGTACGACCACCACGTATACTTACACCTGCAGGAGAGTTTACAACTCCTGGCTGTGTATTAATAATACTTTGAATTTGTCTTGCTGGAGCAAGTTCTATGGCTTCTTGGCTTATGGTATTTACTGATTGCGCCTTATCTACATCTATAAGGGGCCGCTTTCCTATAATAATAACATCATCGCCTGTGCTCACTGCTGCTGGTTGAAGTTGAATGGATAATTCCCTTACTTCACCTGCTTTAACTTTAATTTCTGTTAGAACTACCTTGCTGTAGCCTAAGTATGAAATTTCTAGGTTGTATTCTCCTGGTTTTACATTTTTAATTGTAAATCGGCCATTAATATCGGTTGCAGCTCCAAATGATGTACCTTTAATAAGTACACTAACTCCAATAAGTTCGGAGTTATCTTTTTTGTCTTTTATTACCCCTGTGATAGTAGCAGTTGTTTGTTGCGCCTTGATGTGCAACGATAAAATGCTGAGAAGAAAAACTATGAAAAGGTGACGCATGCCTTATTATGCTAAATATTAGGTGTGCAAAATAGTAGAATATTTTGGGTAAAAAAACAGCCAATATTATGCTTTTGTTAATGATGCTGTTGTTGCAAAAAAAAAAGCGAACCAATGTTCGCTTTTTTTTAGTTTACTTTTTCAATCCAATTAAAGTCATCAGGTATTAATCCTGTTTGAATTTCTCCAAGCGTTTTATACAAATAATTACTTACTTCTCTTTCTTCTGGATTAGGTAATGTATACTCTACTCCTTTGTAATTAATGGCTGCAATTTTAGCTACAATGGCAGCGGTGCCCGTACCAAAAGCATCTTTTAACTCACCTTTATTAGCGGCATCAACTATTTCATCTACACTTATTTTTCGCTCTTCAACGGTGTATCCTTTAGATTGTAACAGTTTAATGCAGCTATTGCGGGTTACACCAGCTAAAATGGTTCCGTCAAGCAATGGCGTAATCACCTTGTCCCCTATAACAAAAAACACATTCATCGTTCCACTTTCTTCAATATACTTGTGCTCACGCCCATCAGTCCAAATAATTTGGTCAAATCCCTTTTTATTGGCTTCATAGGTAGGTAGCATACTTATACCATAGTTTCCCGCGGCTTTGGTAGCACCAACTCCTCCATCAAATGCTCGTACATACTTTTCCTCAACCACAACTCGTATGGGTTTCGGGTAATACGCATTTACTGGGCAAGTAAAAATTACAAACTTAAAATGTTTAGCTGGTCTAACCCCTACAAACTCATCTGTTGCAAACATATATGGTCTGATGTATAATGAACTACCAGATTTTGTTGGAATCCAATCACTGTCAATCGCAATTAACTGCTTTAATCCTTCCATAAAAATCTCTTCAGGCAATTCGGCCATAGCCATACGGTTTGCACTTTGGTTTAAGCGCTTTATGTTGTCTTTTGGTCTAAATAACTGAGCTTCACCATTGTTGTTTTTATAGGCCTTCATGCCTTCAAAAATTGCTTGCCCATAATGTAATGCAAATGTAGATGGAGAAAGACTAAGTGGGCCGAAAGGTAAAATTTCCGGGTTAATCCATTTTCCATCTTCATAATCAACAACAAACATGTGATCGCTGAATACTGTACCAAACTGAATGTTATTAAAATCGCAGGTATTAATTCGGCTATGTGTAGTTTTGGTTATTTTTATTGAAATTGCCATTGTTTTTATTTTAAATATGACCAACGAAATTGAAAATATTATCGACTTATTTGATGAGTTGTATGTGTTTGAAACAAAGGATGAGCTTGCTGCAAAAGTAAAATCTGATGTTGTTACCATGCCAATGGAGACTGTTTTCCTAGAGCAAGTTGATGAGAAGAAATCAACTGTTCCTGAAACTGAACCTCCAATTAGTATTCAAGTGCCAACAATACAAAACGATTCTTTTGTTGAAACCCAACCGGAATTACCATCACCTCAAAAAGAGCCTTTAGTTCAAATACCGTTGAATTATTCGGGTGCAAACAAAAGGCTTATTGCTATTATATACAATGATATAATTAATGATAGCCGAGAAAATGTTGGAATGTTAAGTGATTTAATAACTAAAGGTCTCAAATTCAGCATGGATGATGTTGCTGTTGTACGATTGTCAAAAAACCAAAATTATTCAATTGAGCAGATTTTGGAACAATTGAAGCCTAAACAAGCCATCATA
>CALPIR020000117.1 GCA_943323675.2 Chitinophaga pinensis
ATTATTTTAAAAAAAACTAAGGTGTTCTCTATTTTTTGTCGAAATCTCTGCCTATTCCTTTATGTAATATAAATTACACAATGTTAAATCAATAACTTCATAACCATACCCAAAGACTAAAGTATTAACTCAGCAAAAATAGCTATAGCTGCCCAATTACTATCAGACAAGCCACCAAGATATTTGGTAAGCAACACATGAGGAACTTATATCTAAATCCTTTATACGAATTAGTTGTTTATTACACAAAAAAAGCGGGCTATCCTAATAGGATAGCCCGCTTTTAGTTTTAAAGATTTAGAAGAAAATTACTTTACTTCTTCAAAATCTACATCTTGTACATTTTCAGCTCCGGCACCGGCACCTTCGGCAGCAGCATCTGCTGTTCCGTTGTTTTCAGCACCTTGTGTAGCCTTATACATATCTTCGCTGGCAGCAGCCCATGCAGCATTTAATGCTTCCATTTGCGTATCTATACCTGCTAAATCTTTAGCTTCATGTGCTTTCTTTAATTCAGCAACAGCATTTTCAATCGCTTCCTTTTTCTCTGCAGGAATCTTTTCGCCATATTCTTTCAACTGCTTTTCAGTTTGGAATATTAAGCTATCTGCTCCGTTTACTTTTTCCGCTTCCTCTTTCGCTTTTCTGTCTGTTTCCGCATTTGCTTCAGCTTCACGCTTCATTTTCTCAATCTCCTCTTTACTCAAGCCGCTGTTGCTTTCTATGCGAATTTTCTGCTCTTTACTCGTTCCTTTGTCTTTAGCACTTACTTGAATAATACCATTGGCATCAATATCAAAAGTTACTTCAATTTGAGGCACGCCACGTTGCGCTGGCGGAATACCATCTAGATTAAACATACCAATGGTGCGGTTATCCTTTGCCATCGGACGTTCACCTTGAAGTACATGCAATTGCACACTTGGTTGGTTATCACTAGCTGTACTAAATGTTTCGCTACGTTTAGTAGGAATAGTGGTATTTGCCTCAATTAACTTGGTAAACACACCACCCATTGTTTCAATTCCTAAACTAAGAGGTGTAACATCAAGTAGTAATACATCTTTTACTTCACCTGTTAAAACTCCTCCTTGTATTGCAGCTCCTAAAGCCACAACCTCATCGGGATTAACACCTTTTGAAGGTGATTTGCCAAAGAAGTTTTCAACTGCTGCTTGAATGGCCGGAATACGAGTAGAACCACCAACCAAAATAATTTCGTCAATTTCGCTTGTACTCATGCCTGCATTTTTCAATGCCGTTTTACATGGTTCAATGGTACGCTTTATTAAACTATCGGCTAATTGTTCAAACTTTGCTCGGGTTAATGTTTTAACTAAGTGTTTAGGTCCGCTTGCAGTTGCTGTAACATATGGTAAATTAATTTCTGTTTGCGCAGAACTTGATAACTCAATTTTAGCTTTTTCGGCAGACTCTTTTAAACGTTGTAAAGCCATTGCATCAGTGCGTAAATCGATACCCTCTTCTGCTTTAAATTCATCAGCTAACCAATCAATAATTACTTGATCAAAATCATCACCACCTAAATGGGTATCTCCATCGGTTGATTTAACTTCGAAAGTGCCAGTTCCATCTACATCATACATTTCTAATACAGAAACGTCATGTGTTCCACCACCACAATCAAACACAACTATTTTTATATCTTTTTTACCTGTTTTATCTAGGCCGTATGCTAAGGCTGCAGCAGTTGGTTCGTTAATAATACGTCTAACATTTAAACCTGCTATTTCGCCAGCTTCTTTTGTTGCTTGACGTTGCGCATCATTAAAATATGCTGGAACAGTAATAACTGCTTCTTTTACTTCCATACCCAAATAATCTTCAGCAGTTTTCTTCATTTTTTGAAGAATCATTGCAGAAATTTCTTGAGGTGTGTACATACGACCATCAATGTTTACTCGAGGAGTATTGTTATCTCCTTTTTCTACATTATATGGAACGCGTGAAGTTTCTTTTTTGGTTTCATCGAAATTACTACCCATGAAACGTTTAATGGAATAAATAGTGTTTTTAGGATTGGTTACAGCCTGACGCTTTGCAGGATCACCAATTTTACGTTCACCATCTTTTAAAAATGCCACAATAGAGGGCGTTGTTCTGCGGCCTTCACTATTGGCAATTACCACAGGCTCGTTACCTTCCATAACGGCTACACAAGAGTTCGTGGTTCCTAAATCTATACCTATTACTTTGCTCATATTAAAAGTTGTTTGACACAACTATTCAATAGTAGTGCCACTTGGAATTTGGCAGTAATAAGGCAAAAAAATGTCAGTTTTTATCGAAATAGGTGGTATTTAACCCTAAAATTTGTCAGCAAATATGACGATTTATTACCTATTCAAGACTTGTGTATTCAACAAATCTATACTAGGGTCAGTTACGGATTGTTTCAGTTTGGTGATGGTTCGTGAGGCAAAAACACCTATTCCATTAGATATATTAGAGTAATCAGATACTTTAGGAATGATACTTCCACTTGGCTTATTTGTTTGTATCATGTCGCTGTAATCACTATTACAACCGATTACAACAGACTCTATTGAGCTAAACTTTCTTATAACATCAGCATTAACGGCTATATTACTGGTAAAATGACCTAACAAACCTTGCTTAGAAACGCCAATAGTTGCCTTACCGTTCAATACAGAGGTGTACAAAGCATCCCTCCTCACATAATAATCTACATATTTAATTGAAGAGTCGTTGGTTGATTTATTTATCTCCCAATAGTTTAGTCGTACAATTAAATCGAACATAAAAACATTATCTCCAATTTGCTCAACCTGGTAAGAGAATGTTCCATTTGGCGATTCAATAAAATTAATTGCGCCACCAAGGCGAATATTTGCCATACCTGTAGCTGTTGTTGTGGCAATGTATTCCTTATCTGTTTCGTTATTTTTAATGCGTAAAGTGTAGCTTGAGCCTGATGTAAAAAAACCTGTTGTTCTCTGTCCCCAGTAGCTAGAATCCTTGTTACTAAAAAAACCTACTTCTTTCCGAGGTGCCAATCGCTTAAATTCTCTAAATAAATTTGGATTATTTCCATTAACCACTTTAACCGTGATGTTTTTCAAGTACAATGAATCAGCAATTTGAGCTACTTCATCCGTTGTTTTATTTACATCATTTTGATAGGTTTTCTGTATACGAAAAATCTGACTGTCTTGCCCCATGTCGATTATAGCATAAACCACTGGAGTTTCGCGATAAGGAGCGTTAATATCAAGTGTATTATCGCATGCTGCAAGGAATAAGACACCAGTTAAAAAAGTTAATATCCGATTTTTCATAGAGGCACAAATATAATTTAATTGCTGAATATAGAAGTACTCAAAGCTTAAGTATCATTATTTAGCAGTTAGGTTGCGCGCATTCGTTATCTATATCAATATTTAATACATACCTTTGATGACTAATTACTTATTATGAGTACTTACAAAGAGATTAAAAAAGTAACCACCCATGTGTTACAAGAAATGAAACTAAGGGGTGAAAAAATATCGATGTTAACCGCATACGACTATAGTATGGCTCGTATTTTTGATGATGCCAAAATAGATGTGCTACTTGTTGGTGATTCAGCTAGCAATGTAATGCATGGACACGAAACAACCCTGCCTATTACATTAGACGAGATGATTTCTCACGCATCAGCAGTTATCCGTGCTGTTAACCGCAGTTTAGTGGTGGTTGATTTACCTTTTGGCTCATACCAAGGCAATTCTAAAGAGGCACTAAACTCTGCTATTCGAATTATGAAAGAAGCAGAAGCGCATGCCGTAAAACTAGAAGGTGGTGAAGATGTGGTTGACTCAATTAAAAGAATTTTAACTGCTGGAATACCCGTAATGGGTCACTTGGGTTTAACCCCACAAAGCATTTACAAATTTGGCACATATGAAGTAAGAGCTAAAGAAGAAGAAGAAGCCAATAAACTTATTGCTGATGCTAAATTACTTGAAGAGGCAGGATGCTTTGCCATTGTGTTAGAAAAAATACCCAGTAAACTAGCTAAGCAAGTTGCCGAAATAGTTAAAATACCGATAATCGGCATAGGCGCAGGACCTCATGTAGACGGACAAGTTTTAGTTTGTCATGATATGCTAGGAATTAACAAAGATTTTTCGCCCAAGTTTTTACGCAGGTATTTAAACCTCTATGACGAAATTAAAAGTGCTGTTGAGCTATACATATCAGATGTAAAAAGCGTTGACTTCCCTAACGAAAAAGAACAATATTAAATCAACGTAATTTAGTCATCATCAAACCAAATAATGAGTTTACAAGTACTATTTGAAGACAACCACCTTATTGCGGTGGTAAAAGAACCAGGGCAAACAGTTCAGCCCGAACCTGGCAAACCAACAAGTTTAGAGGATGAAGTTAAGTTATACATTAAAGAAAAATACAATAAACCTGGTGATGTTTTTTTGGGTGTGATACACCGACTTGATATGCCTGTAAGTGGGATAGTTTTATTTGCAAGAACAAGTAAGGCATTAACACGCATGAACGAGTTGTTTAAAAATCGTAAAATTGATAAAATATACGAGGCTAAAGTAGAAGGAAAGCCATTACACGATATAGATACCCTCACTCATTTCTTAGTAAGGGACGAAATCAAAAACGTAACAAGAGTGCACATTAAGCCTGTTCCTAATTCGGAGAAAGCAACATTGAGCTTTGAAGTAAAATACGTAAATAATAGTAACTGTATTCTACGTATTAAACTACTTACTGGCCGTAAACACCAAATACGTGCCCAATTAGGTGCAATCAAATGTCCAATAATTGGTGATGTGAAATATGGAGCAAGCAAACGTTTAGATGATAAAAGCATTGCCCTTACAGCTGTTGAACTATCTTTTGAGCATCCAGTAACTAATGCTCCTATTAAAATAACTTATCAAGCACGTTAGTTTATGGCACTTTTAGTTATGTGCTTTTGGCAATTCGAAAACTGAAAACCATAAAATTTTCTAACTGTGACATAAAGTAAAGAAGTGAAAAACTTCTTAAACAGATAAAACAAAAAATCCCTCAACCGAAAACGATTGAGGGATTTTTTTATGTTTTACTAGATTAAATTAACCTTGAGCTTCTTGTTGAAGGTGTAATTTATAAGCTGCTCTAATTCGTTTGAAACGGTTTTTAACGCATGGCTTAGTAAATTCTTTACGCTCACGCATTTCCTTCACAACACCAGTCTTTTCGAACTTCTTTTTGAACTTCTTAAGTGCTCTATCTAATGATTCGTTTTCTTTAACGTTTACAAATATCATATACTAAATTACCTCCTTTCCTTTCAATCTCTTTTAATAATAAAAGGACTGCAAAAGTAGTTCGATTTATTAATTTACCAAATAATTAAATTAATCTCTAAGAATATTACGGGCAATAACCAATTTTTGAATTTCACTTGTTCCCTCACCAATGGTGCAAAGCTTAGAGTCGCGGTAAAACTTCTCTACTGGAAAATCTTTGGTATAACCATAACCTCCAAAAATTTGTACTGCTTCAGTAGCTGCATATACACAAACTTCACTAGCATAATACTTAGCCATTGCACTCTCTGTTGTCATTGGTTTATGCTTCATTTTTAAATCCGCTGCTTGATAAGTCAATAATTCCGCTGCTTCAATTCGAGTGGCCATATCTGCCAACTTAAATGCAATAGCTTGGAAGCTAGCTATTGGCTGACCAAATTGTTCACGCTCTTTGGCATATTTTAAAGCGGCCTCGTAACTACCTTTTGCAATTCCTAAACTTAAAGCAGCAATAGAAATACGACCGCCATCAAGTATCTTCATAGCTTGCTTAAACCCCTCTCCTACTTTACCTAAAACATTGGCTTTAGGAACACGACAATCTTCAAATATTAACTCAGCAGTTTCGCTGGCACGCATTCCCAATTTGTTTTCTTTTTTACCCCCTCTAAACCCAGGTGTTCCTCGTTCAACAACAATAGCTGTAATTCCATTGCTATCTAAAAGATCTCCAGTTCTAACTAATACAACAGCCACATCACCTGTAATACCATGAGTAATCCAATTTTTTGTTCCATTGATAATATAATGGTCTCCATCCTCTTTTGCAACGCATTGCATGCGCATCGCATCGCTTCCTGTATTGGCTTCTGTTAACCCCCATGCACCAATCCATTCTCCAACTGCTAACTTAGGTAGCCATTTTTTCTTTTGCTCCTCATTACCAAATTGCAAAATATGCCCAGTGCACAAAGAGTTATGAGCGGCCATAGATAAGCCAACCGAACTGCAAACCTTTGCTATTTCTTGAATAGCCGTAATGTATTCGAAATAACCCAAACCTGCGCCACCATATTCTTCGGGGACTAAAACACCCAACAAACCTAATTTACCCATTTCTTGCATGGTAGCCTTAGGAAAAAGCTGTGCTTCATCCCATTCCATTACATATGGCCTTATGTGTTTTTCTGCAAAATCTTTAGCCATTTGAGCCACCATTTTTTGATTTTCTGTGTGTCCAAATCCCAAACCCGTCATATGTTCAATAGTCATATTGTATTTTTAAGTTGCTGCAAATATATAAAAAACACAACGCGGCAATCATTCTAATTAATTTTGTTAGCAACCAATATTCAGCTAACTATTATATTCGCTGAATGAGAGCTGTTTTGAGTATGCATTATTTGCCAAATGTTTTATGGATGCGCCACTTATTAAAAGGTAATGCAATAATTGATGTTCATGAACATTTTGTAAAACAAACCTATCGAAACCGAACAACAATCTTATCTGCAAACGGCCCATTAGCACTAACAATACCGGTGCAAAAAACAGCTCATAAAATGCCAATACATGAACTTAAGCCCGATAATATAATTCATTGGCAACGCCAGCATTGGCAAAGTCTAAAATCAGCTTATGGTTCCGCTCCTTATTTTATCCATTATGCTGATGCATTAGAGAATTTATACTCAACAAAAACAAACAGCTTACTTCAG
>CALPIR020000118.1 GCA_943323675.2 Chitinophaga pinensis
GTAATAAAAATTAGCAAAATGGGAAAAAAAATCCAATCCAAATTCGCACGTAATTATTTCACAGAAATTGGATTAGGAATAGATTTTACAGCACGCGACATGCAATCTAAACTCAAAGAAAAAGGATTGCCTTGGGAACTAGCAAAAGCATTTGACGGTTCTGCACCTATTGGAGAGTTTATACAGGTAGAAGGTATAGATTTATCAAACATAAACTTTACTTTAAAGAAAAACGGTGAAGTGGTGCAACAAGGAAATACTTCTCAAATGATCTTCCGGTTTGAAGATATAATAAGTTTTGTATCGCAGTACTTTACCCTAAAAGTTGGTGATTTAATATATACAGGAACACCGGCAGGAGTTG
This sequence comes from Chitinophaga pinensis, assembly GCA_943323675.2. Taxonomy (GTDB): domain Bacteria; phylum Bacteroidota; class Bacteroidia; order UKL13-3; family UKL13-3; genus UBA6183. The sequence continues at coordinate 365 of CALPIR020000118.1, forward strand.
GTAAAGTTAATGTTGGAGATAAACTAGAAGGTTTTATTGAAGATAAACCAATGTTAATGTGCAACATTAAATAAAATATAAAATCAACAGTGCGCAAGGTTAGAAAGCACTTCATTATATTTAAAGAAAATAATTTCAACTAAAGAACAATGCTCCTCCTAAAGAAAATATACCTATTGTTTATTGCTTTGCTTGTTGGCATTATGAATGTTCAAGCACAGCATTATCCGGTAAATTATTTTATCACACCAATGGACACTCCACTTTATTTAAGTGCACCATTTGGTTCTTTACGTGATAACCATTTTCATAGTGGTATGGACATTCGCACTTTTGAGAAAGAAGGTTTACCTGTTTATGCCGTGGCAGATGGTTACGTGTCGCGTATAAAAGTGTCTGCAGTAGGCTATGGGAAGGCTGTTTATATTAATCACCCTAACGGTTATACAAGCGTTTATGCTCATTTACTGAAATACGAAGGTGCAATTGCCAATCATATTAAATCAATTCACTACCTAGAACAGAAGTTTGAGTTGGATAACTTTCCCACCAAAGATTTAATCAAAATAAAAAAAGGGGAAATTATTGGTTGGAGTGGCAATAGCGGAGGAAGCACTGGCCCACATTTACATTTTGAAATTAGAGATACCAAACGAGAAGAATCAATAAACCCACAATTATTCGGCATTCCGGGAGTGGATTTATTTAAACCCACTTTAAAACGTTTGGTTATTTACGCGCTTAACAATAACCGACCCGTAGTTCAACATAATATTGCTATTAACGATAACAATACTATTAAAACTGATAGTGGAACATTGTTACTAGATACATTAATAATAGCTAAAGGACCTACTGGATTTGGGATTGAAGCTTATGATTATTTGATGAATGAAAATAAAACATACAGTATTTATTGTACTGATTTTTTCTTTAATCAAATTAAGCGTTTCTCGTACAGGATAGACAGGGTAAATTTTGCGGAAACGAAATACATAAATACACATATAGATTACGACCTATATAAACGCGATGGATATAGAATACAAAAGTGTTTTTTAGATGACGGAAATAAAGCCCAAGTATATCCTTATATGCGCAACAAGGGCAAGGTTTTAATTGATGATACACTTACACACACCGTACATTTTTGCGTAGGCGACTTTGATGGAAGATCGCATACTTTTTATGCAAAAGTAAGGTCGAATAACAAACCATCTTATAGCGAAACACCTTGTAACGATTTAGTTTGGTATCCTAACAGCAAACAAATATATAAACGCGATGGCATAACAATATCTATTCCAGAAGGTGCGCTTTACGATACATTAAATCCGTGCGTTATTGTTACCAAACCCAATATAAAAGGAATCTTATCTGCTGCTTATCAAATACACACACCCAATACACCGCTACACAAATCAATTGGCATTGCAATAGATACGGATACAGCCAGTATTCCATCATCTAAACTACTATTGGCATCAATAAAAAAAGATGGTAGTTTAAGTTCTATAGGTGGAGAATACAAACAAGGTAAGGTAACATCATTAACAAGCAACTTTGGCACCTATGTAATCATTGCAGATACCAATTCGCCAACAATTAAAGTGCTTGAATTAAGCACAAAAAATGAATTAAGCGATACCACAAAACTATTGATTAAAACCACCGATAACATAAGTGGAATTAGCACATACAATGCTTTTATTAACAACTCTTGGATACTATTGGATTACGATGCTAAAAATGATCTTTTACAATACGAATTTGATAATAAAACCATATATAATCAAAAACAAGAACTACACATTATTGTTATAGATAAAAAAGGAAACACAGCCACTTGGAAAAGTGATGTGATTTTTAAAAAGTAACTACAACAATTAATTAAAATAAAATGGCATTACTAAAAGAAGGCGATAAAGCGCCCGCATTTAAAGGAATAAATGAAAAAGGAGAAAACGTTAAATTAAGCGATTACAAAGGCAAAAAGTTGGTTATATATTTTTACCCAAAAGATAGCACACCTGGTTGTACAGCAGAAGCCTGCGATTTAAGAGACAACTACAGCCGTTTTCAATCAGAAGGGTATGAGATTTTAGGCGTGAGTCCTGATGGTGTAAAATCGCATGTAAAATTTATAGAAAAGTATGAACTACCGTTTAGTTTACTTGCCGATGAAGACCATAGTATTGCAGAAGAATTTGGAGCTTGGGGCGAAAAAAGTATGTATGGTAAAAAATACATGGGAATATTACGCAGCACTTTTGTAATTGACGAAAAAGGCAAGATTGAAAAAGTGATTGAAAAAGTGGATACTAAAGCCCACACCAAACAATTGTTATAAGCACTCATTAACAGGATCAAAATAACCTAATTCGATACTTTTTTAGATACATTTCATATACTTTCGTAACCAAAAAATGGATATTAACGCCAAAAAATCAGTAAACCGTTTTAGAAAAGTTGCCGTTTTAGAAGGCTGGAGCTATGTATTGCTATTGTTTATAGCCATGCCTTTAAAGTACTTATTTGGTATGCCTTTATTTGTGAAATATTTAGGTTGGGCACATGGTGTATTATTTGTTGGATACATGATTACCCTTCTACAAGCCACCATTAATGCCAAATGGAAATTTGGCAAATTGGCTTGGGCGTTCATCGCCTCTTTTATTCCTTTTGGTACTTTTATATTAGACAAGCAACTTAAAAGCGATTTAGAAATGTGATGGTTTGCGAATTTGCATCAAACCAAATAACAAACGCAAGGACATACGAATGGCTATATAACTAAACCATCTGCCTAATTGTATAAACCAATTTTTAGCTTTTGCATGCTGTTCTCTCTTTACCTGCTTACAACCTTTTTCAAGGTAATATTGTAAAACTTTTTCAGTTTCAGTAGCAAACTGCTTATTATAAATTTCTACGTTTAATTCCAAACTTCCGTAATCGCTTAATGCATTTAAATTATAAGACCCAATGGTTGTCCACCAACCATCTGCGACTGCAATTTTACCATGCAATATGGAGTTATTCCATTCAAATATTGAAACGTTATTACGCAGCATCCAATCATATAAATATGTCATGGCAGATTTAACAAGCGGAACATCACTATTTCCTACTAAAATAACAGTTACATGAACACCTCGTTCAGATGCGTTTTTTATTAATCTACGAACCCTATTACCTGGCAAAAAATAACTCGCCACAACGGTAATAGTTTTATTAGCACGCCTAAATGCTTGCCTATAACTGCGGGATATTTCAATACGCGACCTAAACCAATCATTTTTTCTTATGCGTGATTTATGAGGTAAATCATCACTAAAAACCGCTTTGGGCAATTTACGATACACCTGTTTTAATAATCTTTTATGTATTAATTCATCGCAGGTCTTTTTTATATCATTACATAACGGACCTTCAACTTTAACTGCAAAATCTAACCAAGGGGTTTCTCCGTGATAACCGCTGTATTTATCTGCTATATTTATGCCTCCTACTAAGGCTGTATGCCCATCAACCCAAACTATTTTATGGTGTAACCTCCGACCAATGCCATAACCACTTTTATTTTTGAGAGGCGAAAATCGTTTTATGTAAATACCATTTGCACTAAATAAACTAAGGTTCTCAGGTGTAATTTGTTCACTGGCATAAGCATCAACCACAACAAAAACAGCCACCCCACGCTGTACTGCTAGTTTTAATTCTTCAAAAACAAGCATTCCAGTTGTATCTAAATCAAAAATATAAAACTGTAAATGAATTACATATTTAGCGTCTTTGATGAGCTGTAATAACAAATCAAAAAAAGGCGGCCCACTATTTACAAGGGTAAGGCGGTTATTTGTTAAATTAGATTTAACTGTAAATAGGTCGTTAATCACATAACAAAGTTAAACGCAATTGGTGAAATATATCATTTGTGTATTAAGATAAAAATTAACTTACTTGCTTACGCTGTAAATATTAAACAAATAAAGATGGTAACCAAATATGTATCTGCCGAGGAAGCGCTTATTATATTACAATCAAACACACGCGTGTTTTTGCAAGGAAGCGCTGCTACCCCCGTGCACCTAATAAATAAAATGTTCGACCAAAAAGAACGTTTAAAAAATGTAGAACTAGTAAGTATTACTCAGCAAGGCGTAGACATGAATGACCCAAGTTTAGCTGGACACTTTTTCATGAATTCGTTATTCGTATCAGAAAGCAACCGTAAAGCAGTAAACAGTGGTATGGGTGATTATTTGCCTGTCTTTTTAAGTGAGATACCTTTATTGTTTAATCGCAATATTTTGCCCATTGATTTAGCCATTGTGCATGTTTCACCACCAGACAAACATGGTTACTGCTCTCTTGGAACATCCGTTGATATTACACGTTCGGCTTTACTAAACGCTAAAAAAGTAATTGCACAAGTTAACCCCAACATGCCACGTGTACATGGTGATGCATTTGTACATTATAACAAATTTGATGCAACAGTATGGGTTGAGGATGATTTACCAGAAGTAAGTTATGCAGAAGACAATAATGAAATAACAGAGAAAATTGGGAAGATTGTTGCAGGCCTTGTTGATGATGGAGCAACGTTACAATTGGGTATTGGCTCTATCCCCGATTCCGTACTTAAAAATTTAACTAACCACAAAAATTTAGGAATACATACCGAAATGTTTTCGGATGGCGTAATTCCATTAATTAATAATGGCACGATAAATAACTCGCAAAAGAAAATTGTAAATGGTTACTGTGTTACCTCATTTATTTTAGGCACCCGTAAACTGTATGATTTTGCTGATGATAATCCAATCATAAAAGCATTGGAAGTGAATTATGTAAACGACCCAAGGGTATTGTGTTTAAACCCAAAAGTAACAGCCATTAACAGTGCAATAGAAATTGATTTAACAGGACAAGTATGTTCCGATTCAATAGGCTCCTACCAGTACTCAGGTATTGGTGGGCAAATGGATTTTATAAGAGGTGCTGCTTTATCTGAAGATGGTAAACCTATCATTGCCATGCCATCAGTAACTGCAAAAGGCATATCGCGAATTGTACCCTTTTTAAAACAAGGTGCTGGTGTAGTAACAACACGCGGACATATACATTGGGTAGTTACAGAATATGGTGCTGCTAATTTATTTGGAATGAATATGGAACAACGTGCCACAGCATTAATAAAATTAGCACACCCCGATCACAGAGAATTCCTTGAAAAAAGTGCTTTTGAGCGTTTTAAACACTAGGAGTTTTATATATTGCACACTTAACTTTCAATATAAAAAATGACAACCCGTTTAGAGCACGACTTTTTAGGAGAACGTGAAATAGAAGATACAAAATATTACGGTGTTCAAACTTTACGTGCCGTAGAGAACTTTAACATAACAGGTTTAACTATTTCTCGTGAACCTCTATTTATTAAAGCTTTTGCGCATGTAAAAAAAGCAGCTGCTCTTGCCAACTACGATTGTAGTGTATTAAGCAAGGAAATTACCGATGCTATTTGTTATGCCTGTGATGAATTACTTACTGGCAAATACGATGATCAATTTGTAAGTGATATGATACAAGGAGGTGCGGGAACAAGTTGTAATATGAATGCCAATGAGGTAATTGCAAATATTGGTCTAGAATACATTGGAAAAGCAAAAGGAGATTATGAATTCCTTCACCCCAACAACCATGTAAACTGCTCGCAGAGTACTAACGATGCATATCCTACAGCATTTCGGCTAGCACTTTACCATAAACTAAGCGCTTATGTTGATGCATTGGAAATATTGCATGAATCGTTTAGCCGTAAAGCTGTAGAATTTAAAACCGTACTTAAAATGGGTCGCACCCAATTGCAAGATGCAGTGCCTATGACATTAGGTGCAGAGTTTCATGGATGGGCTACAACAATTAAAGAAGATATTGAACGGATAAAAGAAATGCAGCAATTATTGCTGGAAGTAAATATGGGAGCAACTGCCATTGGTACGCGTATTAATGCACCAGAAGGCTACCCAGAACTTTGCGTAAAACACTTAGCTAACATTAGTGGGTTACATGTAACATTGGCCAGTGATTTAATTGAGGCCACCAGCGATACAGGGGCTTATGTTTTAATTAGTGGCACCTTAAAAAGAAGTGCAATTAAAATCTCGAAAATTTGCAACGATTTACGTTTATTAAGTAGCGGACCACGTACCGGATTTAATGAAATCAACTTGCCTAAATTGCAACCTGGGAGCAGTATTATGCCAGGTAAGGTAAACCCAGTGATGCCTGAGGTGGTAAACCAAACTGCTTATTATGTTATTGGCGCTGATGTTACTATTAGTATGGCTGCTGAGGCAGGACAATTGCAACTTAACGTGATGGAACCAGTTATTGCATTTAGTTTATTTACATCCCTTTCCTATATGGGTAATGCTATTTTAGGATTGGTTGATAAATGTATTAATGGGATTACCGCAAACGAGGAGGCTTGCAAAAATATGGTAATGAATAGCATTGGAATTATTACCGCATTAAATCCTATTTTAGGTTACGAGACTTGCAGTACTATTGCTAAAGAAGCGCTAGA
>CALPIR020000119.1 GCA_943323675.2 Chitinophaga pinensis
AGCCCTGCTTTAATCAAACTGTTATGTTTTACTTCTAAAGATATCTTAATATCTATAACTAATTTTCAATCGAACTTAAAAGTTATATTTCAAACGTAAATATCCCCTATGATTTAATGCGCTAAATTGATTAAAACTTGCAAAGAAACTTTGCCAAACAAGGTTGGCATTTAGGTTATCTGATAGGCTATAATTTAAACTTGGCAAGATAAGTAATAGGTTTGTTCGAGGTGCGAACAATACAGACAGATTTGCTGAAAATAGGGGTGTTATTTCTTTTCCGGATGCAATAACGAAATTGAATTTTGTTGGCATAAGGTAGGCAGGAGTAAATTTAAAATTTAGATCAATTGGATTAATTTTATTTGTATTTAAGCCATTGTTGTTATATAAAAAACTACCATTGATGTATAAACCATTTTTAAATACATAATCACCTTCTAAGGTTATGTTTATTTGAAAATTATTAACTAATGTATTGGAGAAAAATTGCATCTCACCTTTGAAGCCAGCATCTTTGATGCTTCCAGCCCAGCCCACACCTGTTGTAAATCGATTTCCTAAAATTCCTGTTATTATTTGTACATCATATCCGTTTTTATTAAAAAAGTATTTCCCAGCAAATACATTTTTGCTTGTTTTATTGCCATGGGCATATGCAAGTTCTAAACCTGAAAAGCTCGTTATATTGCCAATTAGTCTTATTGCATCACTACCCGGTCTCTCTTCATAATCAAAATCTAAAAAGTTGTATGTATTAAAAAGATCGTTCGGATTCCAAATTGTTGATATGCCCCAATTTATTCTTTGTCTCCCTAATCTTATTGACAGTTTTTTTATTTTATAATCTAAGTTAAGTCTATCGGTATTTGTATGCATTACAAATGATTCGTTAGAAAGCCAAATCTTAGAGAGGTTTACGGTCTCATTTGTGTTTCTTAAAAGTAAAGTATAACTAGGAATATTTCTAACATCATCTCCCCAAATGAATCTATTTCGAAGTTCAATATTTAAAGTGATATTTTGTTTTGGTTTCCATTTGCAATTGATGCGGTTATGTATTAAATCAGTTGCATTAAGTCTTCCCAAATTTTTATTAAAGTCCAAAACTTGCATATTTTTAATATAACCATTGATATAAAATTTTTTATGAATAGTTACTGCTGATTTATGTATTGAATCTTCTGTATTTAATTCTTGTGACCATCCGATGGAATTGCCAAAAAATATTAATAGAATATGAAGATTGATTTTCATGAGCTCGGGTTAATGAGGAAGACTTGTATCTATAATATTTGTATCGGAGCTAATTTGACCATCTACAAGAGTAATTACTCTTCTCGCTCGATCAATTACCCTTTGGTCATGGGTAGAGAAGAGGAACGTAATATTTTCTTCTTTATTTAACTTGTACATGATATCGAGAAGAACTGATGCTGATTTAGAATCTAAGTTTGCTGTTGGTTCATCTGCTAGAATAAACTGTGGCTTAGATGCTAATGCACGAGCCACAGCTACTCTTTGTTGTTCTCCTCCTGATAGTTCTGATGGTCTTCGATTCATTTTATCAGCAAGACCTATTTGTTTAAATAATTGAGTAATTCTTTCTTCTCTTTCTTTTTTGTTTCGGCCTTGTAATAGCATAATAAATTCAGCATTCTCACGAGCCGTTAATACCGGAATAAGATTGAAAGATTGAAACACAAACCCAATATTATTCAATCTGAAATTTATCAATGCCGATGGACTAAGGGATGTAATATCTGTACCGTTAATCATGATCTGCCCTTCATCAGGTTTGTCTAAACCTCCAATTAGATTAAGTAAAGTTGTTTTACCTGATCCAGAAGGCCCAACAAGTGCCGCAAATTCTCCTCTTCTAAGGTGTAGGTGAACATTCTTTATTGCATATACTGGAATAGTATAAGGATTATAAATCCGACTAATGTTATGGGTATCAATAACAATATCATTCATTTTGTTTAATAATTAGTTTTTCAGTGCATCAATTGGTTTCATATTAATGGCTTTTATGGCTGGCAATAGGCTCGACAATAGTGCCGTAATTATTACTATTGATAATAATGGTATTAGTTTTTCTAAGGGGAATTCAGGATATATAACTGTTTTGAATCCAAAATTACTCATTAAATCTTCTCCCATTCCTGACAAGTCTAGCCCATGCTTATTAAAATAAAATGTTGTAGATAATCCCAATATTATACCAAAGGGTACTCCGCCCATTGTGAGGAAAATTGTTTCTAGAAGTATGAGTAAAAAAATCTTAAACTTATTAGTTCCTAGTGCTGCTATCATTCCTATTTCTCTTGATCGATCCATGATTGCCATGTGCATGGTATTTAGAATTCCAAATGCCAAGGCTATCATAATTATTATCATAATTATATATGAATATGTATCTACTGTTTTTGCCATGAATTCAGTTTCAGGAGAAATTTCTTTCCAACTTTCTATTTTTAGTTGTGGTAAAAGTTGTTTAAGTTTTATAGTTGTTGCTGTCACATCATCATCATTTCTTAATTTCAAACCTATTTCGTGTACTTGCCCTTTTAGTCCCAATAAATCACTTAGTTCGTAATTCGATACATATATTATCCTTTCATCTAAGGGGGCATTGGTACTTTGATATATCGAAGCAACTCTATATGATGATGAAACTAAATTATTTGAGGTATCATTGAACATCAACACAAATTTTGAGCCGATCTCAAGTTTCATTTTTTGAGCTAATTTCTTACCTATAATTGCCTGGTATTTCTTGTTTGGTTTAAATCCATTACCGTCTTTAATTTTTAGTTTTAAAGATGAAAAACTGAATTCAGTATTTGTATCAATGCCAATAGTCTGAACACCCGCTGTGCCGTTAGGAGTAGATAACATTCCATTTGCCAATATCCTTTTATTTATTTCAATTATTTCAGGAATTCCACTTATTTTTTTTAATATATTTTCAATATTATCTATTAAGTATTTTGATTCATTTTCATCAGAGAATTTAGGATGATGAATTTGTATATGACCTGTTTCTTCATCTATCACTGTGCGTATTCTACTTATCATCATTCCTTCGTAAAGTGACAATACAGCTATTCCAGCAAATAGCCCTAAAGCTATGGACACCATAATGACCAAACTACGGGCTTTATGCCTCCAAATATTTCGCCATGCCATTGATAAAATCATATTGTAGAATTATCTTTTCATTGAAGTTGAAGGATTAATCTTCATAATTTTAAAAACAGGATATAGGGATAGTAATAGTCCTATTATCAAAACAGTTATTCCTTGAGAGATAAAATTATCAGCACTTGTTGATGTTGGGAAAACCGCTTCAAACCCAAATCGTTCATAAATTTCGGCAATCTCTCCACCAAGTTTTAATGCGTGTTTATTAAAGTAATATACTATAGGTATGCTAACTAATAAACCTAGTATACACCCTCCTAAAACCGTAAGAATCGACTCAATCGATATTAGTATACAAAGCTTGCTTTTTTTCATTCCAATAGCCACTAGCATCCCCAATTCGTATTTGCGCTCTAACATCATCATTAACAAAGCACCAAAAATACCAAAGCTAACAAGCATATAAAGAATACCCTGAATGTATTGCATATTGTTACCATCTGTTTCTATGTGTTGTTTTACATCAGGGAGTATTTTTTCCCAGCTCATAACTTCATATTCATTGCCTAGGGTTTGCTGAATATTACTTAATGTAGATTGAAGTAGTTTTGGATTATGTAATGATATAATTATTGATGTGGCTAATTGTGCTGAACTATATAATTCGCTGGCAGCTGGCATACTGAGATAAATGATTTGATTGTTAAGATTAGGTGTGCCAAATTTTACCAAACCTTTTACTTTGTATCTTCCTGCAGCTGTTGTTCCATGATACCCCTGGCCAATTAAATATATAGTATCATTAATATTTACATTTATACGATTAGCTAATCCTTCTGAAACCAAAACCCCATTGTCGTTCTGGTTAAGATATGCCCCCCTGATTAATTTATTTTTAAGTGATGTTACTTTATTTTCCTTGTCAGGATTTATGCCAATTACCATGCATCCTTTAGTGTTCTTATCTGAAGCTATAAGTCCATACGATTCTAGTCTTGGAGTTGCATCAGATATATTAGATATACTTATTATTTGTTGATTTAGATTCACATCATATGTTAAACAGTTATCTAAAATTTGTTCATTCCAATATCCTTTTAAATGAATCTGTATGTAACCGGTGTGGAAGCTAACTACATTTTTAATGAGGTTTTCAAAAATACCGTCTTTAAGACTGCTTGTAAAAACAGAAAGTATAACAGCAAAAAAAACAGCCGACATATTTATGGTCGTTCTCATTTTGTTTCTCCAAAGGTTTTTCCATGCCAGATTAATCAGCCACATCATTCTAAGTTTTTAAGTGTGTTCAAATTAAAAAAGTCATCCTCTATTGGATTGTCAAATATGATTTTGTTATAAACCATCTCAGTTTTATTACCCTTGTTATTTATAGGAATCATTTCAAAACGCGAAGGGATAATTCTTCCACCAAACAGTTTAGGTTCATAGGCATTCATTATATTTATTAATGCCCCATCTTCATCATAAAACCTAACATGTAACTCTAAATAATCTATTTTATCTATACAAACTATTAGTTTGCCCCAAACCACAGCTGCGTATTGTTTTGGTATCATTTCAATTTTGTAACATAATTTACTTTCTATTATGGTATCGCCTATAATTTTATGTGTATAATCATTTATAACTGAAGACTCTTTAACCAAATCGTCATTTGTGAAATCAGTACCCATCCAACTTTGATTCATCATAGATGGTGGTAGTTTGATGACCTTTTCTAATGTTGGATACCAATTCCATACTTCTTTCTTCCTTTTTAAAAATGCAACACCTTTATCTTTTGCAGGTGCCGTAATCAAAATCATAGAATAATCAGTTCCTTTAGACCATACCTTTAATTTCATTGTTCTCTTCCAAGATGGTCTTATGGTATTAATCGTCATTTCAATAATGGCGGTAGACCCCCTCATTTTTTCATCAGCTTTTTTTACGATGGAAAGTGCATCCTGAGCTGATGCCATTGAGTTGAATATTAAAAATGGAACTACTAAAATCCAAAACACATTTGACATTTTAATTGTCAATTGTTTAATTGAAAATGGTATTAAATAATTCGCAGGATTTTGATTGATAATTAATCCAATACGTGTTGCGTTTATTATTCTGTAGATATTCATTTGACATTTCTTATTAATTGTTGTGTCGAAGTCTACGCTAACCAAATTTCACAATTCTTACTGATTAGATTATTAAATAATACTTATCAGATTGATACTTAAAGATACTAACTTAGTTCTGATTTACAAATAAAATTTTGAAAGATGCTATCAATACTAAGTAAACTTAATATCAGCGCTAAATGATGTATTGCACTAAAAATTCTGTTTATCATACTTGAGTATATAATAATATTTTTATTTTAATCAGAACATAATTTAGTTGAGGGCACACATCTAGCCCATTCGCCATGAAATATTTTCTGTTATTATTCAATAACAGAAAATATTTTTATTAATTTTATAATTGGAGATAAGATATCTGTACCACCTTTCTTTTAGGTTTAATACATATCTATTTAAGTTTAAAATTCCAAAATCAAATGATCCATTTTCATTTACAAACTCATATTAGTTTTTCTTGATTTTTTTGAATTAAACATATCTATTAATATTTAATTTAGGGCTATTACTAATAATATTATCAATTACTAAATAGGTATTTATAAATAGTAATTAAACAATTAGAATTTTGATAGATTTAAAATTGCAGTTTATAAATAACATTTGGGAAAAAGCCCAATTGATATGTAGTACTTATTGCTTTACTTTTATCATCATAACTTTGTGAAAATACATTATCATGGTCAGTTACGTTTTGGAGATCTAAGGAAATTGTTTGTGAAACTCTTCTTTTTTGTCCATTTATCGTGTATGCAACTTTAATATCTAAGCGATAATAATTATCGTAATAATCTGAATAGGAATTTGTTGAAAGTTGCTCTCTTCCTATTTCGTTTGATGCTGTTAAGTTAATTGGAGTAAATGCCCTACCTCCTGCATTTGTAAATTTAATATCTGTAGAAAATTTATTTCTTTGACCTTTACCAACTTTCCACTCTTTTCCTGTTAAAATATTAAAAACATATCTTCCATTAAACGCAGTATTTCTACTTACCCCGTCACTTCCTTTATATTTTGAGCTATATATAGAAGAAGTGAAAAGTCCATAATATCCTTTACTAAAAAACTTCTCTAATGTGAATTCAATCCCATAATTTTCTCCTGTGCCATTATTAATAAGGCTATCTTGGAGGTCAGTTTTAAATGTAGATCCTGTATTTAACATAGAATAGCTGCTAGAGAAATTATTTACAGGAACATTATAAATAGATTGATAATATACTTCAGATTTAATTCGCCAATCGTTAAATGGTTGGATATTATAGCCAACTACAAAATGATGACTCTTTGTAAAATCTAAATCTTTATTGTTATAAATTACATTTCCATTTATATCTGTACTTTGTAAGAAATACACATTAATGGGTTGCATTTGAGAATGTAAACCATAACCAAAATTAAAGCTACTTTTGTTGTTTACATTGTATATCATGCCTAATCTTGGTTCTATTGATTTGGAACTATTTAGAAAAAAAAGTTGTGAGTGCACACCTCCATTTAAAGTTATTTTCTCGCTATAGTTGTATTTTATAAGTGCAAAAACTTGTGCTAAATTGGTGTTACTATTATAATCCCATATCTGTTTGTAGTTGTCA
>CALPIR020000120.1 GCA_943323675.2 Chitinophaga pinensis
AAAAGCAGAGGAGTGTATAAGACGTTATCAGAGCCTAGCAGGCGGGCAACCAATGCAATAATACCAAAAGTTGTTTATCAACGTTTAAGTTTAATAGTATAAAACACGCACATGCAGTTATCTGTAATTATTGTTAACTATAACGTAAAGTATTTTCTTGAGCAAGCGTTGCATAGCGTATACAAAGCTATGCACGGTGTTAATGGAGAAGTGTTTGTGGTTGACAACAACTCGGCAGATGGTAGCTGCGAAATGGTTCGTAGAAAATTTCCCCAAACCATTGTAATAGAAAACAAATCGAATACGGGCTTTAGTGTGGCTAATAATCAAGCCATAAAACAAGCAATGGGCAAGTATGTACTGTTGTTGAATCCCGATACGGTTGTTGAAGAAGATTGTTTTAGGCGTTGTATCGATTTTATGGATACACACCTAGATGCAGGTGCTTTAGGTGTTAAAATGATTGATGGTAAAGGTAAGTTTTTACCAGAATCAAAACGCAGTTTGCCTACACCAAAGGTGGCATTTTATAAGATGTTTGGATTTGCCTCTATTTTTCCTAAATCAAAAACGTTTGGAAAGTATCACTTGGGTTTTTTAAGCAATGATGAAGTGCACGAAGTGGAAGTTTTATCAGGTGCTTTTATGTTTATACGCAAAGCTACTTTAGATAAAATTGGATTATTAGACGAAGATTACTTCATGTATGGTGAAGACATTGATTTATCTTATCGCATAACGCAAGGCGGCTATAAAAACTACTACTTTCCCAATACAACCATTATACATTACAAAGGCGAAAGCACAAAAAAGACCAGTGTAAATTATGTATTTGTGTTTTATAGGGCGATGATCATTTTCGCCCAAAAACACTATAGCAATAAGCATGCAAAGCTTTTTAGTTTTTTGATAAGTTTTGCCATATACATACGTGCAGGAATTTCTTTAGTTGCCAGATTTTTTCAAATAGCGCATCTTATGATTATGGATGCCACTAGCATGTATATTGGTATTTATCTAATAAAGTTATACTGGGAGCGTAACCACAAATTTGTAGAAGGAGGCTCTTACCCCATAGAGTTTATGTTGGTTAATGCCAGCATATATACCATCATCTGGGTATTTGGTTTATACCTATCGGGTGCTTACGAAAAAACCCGGTCTACAACAGCTGTCGTAAAAGGGATATTATTCGGTTTAATAGGTATTAGCTTAGTTTATGCTTTTGCGCCATTAAGTTACCGTTTTTCTAGAGCCATTATTATGCTGGGGTTTGTTTGGGCTTTAATTGGTGCCTATTTAAATAGGTTAATATTATATGTAGCCAAGTTTAAGAAGATCGATTTGGCAATGGCATACGATACGACAACCATAATTGTTGGTGGTAAAAATGAGGCTTCGCGTGTCCAGGATCTATTAAATAAAACAAAAGCCAACTGTAAGGTTGCCGGATATGTAACTGTTGGTAATGATATTGAACAAGGTGATGATTATTTAGGTGATGTTTCGCGACTAAGTGATATCGTTCAGGTGTTTAATGCTGAGGAAATTATATTTTGTTCTAAAGATATTTCTGCTACTCAAATTATTCAATGGATGAGTGGTGTTAACCTTCCTGGCGTGCAATACAAAATTGTTCCAGAAGAAAGTTCATTTATTATTGGCTCAAACAGTAAAAATAGTGCAGGTGATTTTTATGCGCTAGATATTAGTATGGCGTTAAGTGAGCCACAAAATCAACGTAAAAAAAGGATACTAGATGTTGTGGTAACAATACTGTTAACAGTCATTAGTCCAATCCTAATACTAGTAATTAAACAGCGAGCTAAGTTTATCAAAAATTTATGGGAAGTGTTGTTTGGTCAAAAAACTTGGGTTGGATATACCCAATCGTTAAACCAAAACGCGCTGCCTAAAATTAAGCAAGGGGTGCTATCACCTGTAATTAAATGGAATAACCAAGTAGAGCCTGGAACAGCTAATAAACTTAATTTTATGTATGCCAAAAACTACTCTGTAGAAAAGGACTTATACATTATCTTTATTTCTATTACCAAATTAGGTAGTTAGCGCTTAACTCCTGAAATAGCAGATGTAATAATATCTTGGTATAGCGATTCCATGTTGGGAAGCTTAACATTTAATTCGTCTTCTTCATAAATGTCTTCGTCACCAAACTCATCCTTGTAGTGATATAAGCTCCATTTTTTATCGCTGTATTCAAGTGCTGTTAAGTTTTCTACCCAATCGCCACTGTTTAAATAAAGAGTTTCTCCTTTATCTGTTTTTATGCTTCTAATAGCTGGTTGGTGTATGTGTCCGCACAACACGTAATCATATCCATTTTCTATAGCAATACTTGTTGCTGTTTCTTCAAAATCATCAATAAATTTAATGGCTTGCTTAACGCTGTTTTTAATGCGTTTACTAAATGATACTTTTCCTCTCCCCATTTTTTGCGAGGCCCAATTTACCATACTGTTTAAAACAATGAGGGTGTCATACCCTATGGCACCTAGCTTGGCTAACCATTTGCTGTGTTTCATGCTCACATCAAAAACATCACCGTGAAAAATCCACGCTTTTTTACCATCTAAATCTAAAACAAGTTTATCAAGAAGTTCAAGTTTGCCTATTCGAAAGTCAGATAGCTTCCTTAACATTTCATCATGGTTCCCCGTTAAGTAATACACTTTGGTTCCATTCGTCATCATTTTAAAAATTCGCTGAATCACTTTCATGTGACTATCGGGCCAATACCGTTTACTAAATTGCCAAATGTCTATTATGTCTCCGTTAAGTATTAAAATTTCGGGATTTATTGATTTTAAGTAGCGGTTCACCGCTTTTGCATGGCAACCATATGTTCCTAAGTGTATGTCAGAAATTACGGCCACCCTTATGTTGCGTTTATTCATTTACGCGTTGTATATTTGATTGTACAAAGTTTAAATGGCAATGTGATGTGAATATTAAGTAATGGTGAAGTGATTGTGCGCATCTACTTACTACTTATTTAAAATAATCATGAGCAATACATACATAAGTTTGTTTTACTCGCAACTTTTTCTTAATTCGTATGTTTTAATTTCAATTATGCCAACTGCAATAACCAACGATATAAAAATTACGGTAGAGGTTGCTTACCAAGAGAACCAATCGGACAAAGACCATGTTTTTGCTTACCGTATTAGAATACACAATAAAGGTGATTACACCATAAAATTGTTGCGCAGGCATTGGTTTATTAATGATGTGAACGTAGCTAAAAATGAAATTGAAGGAGAGGGTGTAATTGGCGTTCAACCTATACTAGAGCCTGACGAATCGCATCAATACGTTTCGGGCTGTGTAATTCATTCAGATATAGGAACCATGCACGGAACATATTTAATGGAGCGCCAGCTGGATGGCAAACAATTTAAGGTAACTATACCTAAATTTAACCTTATAGCTCCATGTCGCAACAATTGATTAAAGTTAAAAATAACTTTTATAAATCAATGATCCTTTTGGGTGGGTTGGTGGTCATTTTTGGGACTTACTATCTCATCAAAATTCAATATAAAAAAGATGCAGTATTTACCGAAGGCATTGTAACCACCAATTATATGCACGGCATTAATAAAAGCAATTTCGGCAGCACAGTTAGCGCAGAAATTCGATTTTATGCAAACGATAGTATGGTTACTATTTTGGGTCCCGAGGGCCAACCTATGGATGTTGGTTTAATTGTTCCCATTCTTTATCATGCCAATAATCCAGGTAATGCCATAGTATACACTTTTAATGGGTTTTGGCTTCACGGTTTAATTTGGTGTATATTACCAAGCATATTTTGGGTGGCAATAAGCTTAAGCGTAATTGGCGTAAAGAGTAGCGAATTTGTTTAGCATGCTGTTAGCTTAAACGTATACTTTTAAATCAAGTAGTTTTACTAGTTCAACTATTGTGCAATTAACTTAAAGTAAAAAACTCTTCTTTTTCTGTTGTGTGATTTCTAATTACACCTGCACTAACCAAATTGATGAGCATTTTTTGTGCCCTCCATCGTGAAATATTTAACAATTGACAAAGTTGTTTTACCGTGATTTTATTGTTTTTACCTAGGTATTGCATCAGGCCTTCCTCATGTTTACTGTATTTGATTAAAGTGTCTCTGGGGTTTGTGGCCCGTTTTAACACATCAACCACCACCTTACTAGCAAGTAAACTTTTGTCTTTAACCCTGATATGAACCCACCATTTACCATATTCATCTTTTGCATAATAAGGCTTATTGGTGCCTTCAGGTATTATACATTCTATTACTGTTTTGTTGCCAAATTCCCATTCAATTAATTCTAATTTTATTTCGGGTTTACAAAAAAAGTTGGCAGCCAAATCAAGCATATATTTTTCGTCTTCACTACGCACTCCGCTTATTGTACCATTATCATTCACTCCAATCAATAGCGTGCCACCCTTGTGGTTTGCAAACGAACTCATTGTTTTTGCAATTTTACTCGCACTAGAGATTGTTTTTTTAAAGTCGAGGGTATCGCTCTCGCCTTTAGCAATTAGATGTTGTATGTGATTTAATGCCATGATAACTTCAGCAAACTATGCATTTTAACATATTTGCCAAAGTCTTGTTTCATTGTATGTAATAAATTAATCCATTATCAATTTGCCAATAAAACTCAAACATTAAATTAGTAATAAAAGGTTTGTTTTATTACTTGGTAAAATCAATATTTGCGGCTCTTTAAAACCTTAATAAACAATGACACAACCAATAAAAATATCAGTAGCGAAAGGCGATGGCATAGGTCCAGAAATTATGGATGCTGTTTTACGCGTTTTTGATGCTGCAAAAGTTACGCTCGATTATGAGTTGATAGAAATGGGTAAAACCTATTTTGAGCAAGGTTTTGGTGCTGGTATGACTCCAGCGGCTAAGGAGAGTGTAGAGCGTAATGGTATTTTATTTAAAGGCCCAATGGAAACGCCAAAGGGTAAAGGGATGAAAAGTATTAATGTAACTGCTCGCAAAACGTGGAGTACATATGCCAATCGCAGACATTTTCAAACGTTACCTGGAGTAGATACTGTTTTTAGTAAAGGCGGAATACCTGTAGATATTACTATTGTGCGTGAAAATATTGAGTGTACTTATGGCGGTATTGAGCACATGAATTCTAAAGATGTAGCCATTGCACGTAGAATTATTACACGTCCGGGTTGCGAGCAAGTGGTAAGATTTGCTTTTGAAATGGCACGTAAGGAAGGATTTACAAAAGTTACTTGTGCTCATAAAGCCAACATTATGAAACTTACTGATGGGTTGTTTTTGGAAACATTCCAACAAGTGTCTCTAGAATACCCTGAAATTAAGGCTAACGATATTATTGTTGATGACTTAGCGATGAAATTGGTTGCCCGTCCTCAAGAATTTCAGGTAATTGTTTTAACCAATTTGCAAGGTGATATCATGAGTGATTTATGCGCAGGTTTGGTAGGAGGATTGGGTTTTGCACCTTCGGCTAATGTTGGCGATAACATATCAATATTTGAAGCGGTTCATGGAACTGCTCCAGATATAGCCGGTAAATTTTTGGCTAATCCAACCTCATTATTGCTTAGTGGCTTGATGATGTTGCGCCATTTAGGATATGTGCACCAAGCGGCCGAAATTGAAAACGCTTTACGTTACACCTTAGAGCAAGGTTCGCATACGTCAGATTTTGGCGACCGTACAATTCCAGCTTTAAATACAAACGAGTTTGCTGACGCTATCATAGCTAATTTGGGTAAAAATCCTGAATACAGTAAACCACGCGTGGCTGTAGAAGGCGTAAAAATATTTGAAAAACCAGCGGCTCCATTTGCACAAAAAATAATGGAGTCTAATGTGGCTGGTGATAGAATCATTAAGGGTATTGATGTATTTATTGAATCGAATTTAAGTGGTGCAACTATTGCAGAAAAAATTCTCCCATTGGTGGCATCAAATCATACTTTGACAACCATTAGTAATCGCGGTACCATGGTTTGGCCATCGGGTTCAACATTTACAGAGTGTGTTGATCATTACTGTGCCCGTATAGAGGGCGATATGAATATGAAAGAAATATATGAGTTATTATCACTTATTTCAGAACATTTTTTTGTTCCTTCTCATGAGGTTTTGTGCATGTATGGAGGCCGTGCAGGCTTCTCACTGGCCCAAGGACAATAATTTCATTTACATTAAAAATATTTGTAAAGCCGATTCGCATGCGAATCGGCTTTTTTATGACAATTAAATTGTAAAATTTATTTTTTTTATAAAAAATGAATAGTTTCACGGTACATTAATTTCACCCTAAAAATGAAAACCTACCTGATACTTATATTTGCCTCCTTAATGCTGGCTTCCTGTTCGCAACAACAGTTTGCATTTAGAAAAAAAATTACTGTTAACCACACCGATAAGGTTACAGTAAATGCGCAATCAACTAAAAACATTGAAAACGCTTCTGCTTTAGAGGCCAATGGGGAAATAGCCTATAATGAGCCTCATTCATTTATAGCGCATCAAGAGGAATCAGCATCAACAAACTTATCTGTTTTACCAGAAGATACCATCAGAAAAAAGTACAAGTTTGATGATGAAATTAAAACTACAGATAGGAATTCATCATCAAATTCGTTGAATGATAATACTTCAGCACGTAATGCCGCTTCTGAAAAATCACTTTCTACTTATGCAATACTTGGTTTTGCCTTTGGATTGAGCTCTATATTTTTATTTTTTACCGCAATTCCTGGTTTGATCTTTAGCATCTTGGCATTAAAGACAAAAAACAAAGGTTCTTTCGCGTTTGCTATTTTAGGTTTGCTACTTAGTTTA
>CALPIR020000121.1 GCA_943323675.2 Chitinophaga pinensis
CAAGTGGTAATAGTTATACCATTAAAACAATCAAGAAATAGGTTAGTGAACTAACCATCAAAACAAAAAAGCCGCTCCATGGAGCGGCTTTTTTTATGCTTTAAATTTAACCACCAAATCAAAGTATCGACTATTTGGATAACGGAGGTAATTTAATTTAGCTTGAAAATCATCTTTTCTTCATCATGCTTTGTACCCAATTAATCAATATAAATAGGTTAATTTATCAGACATATTTTCTACAGTTAGGAAAATTTAAAAGAGTCTAAAATATACAATAAAATTTAAAAGGAGATAAATCTTAATTTCAGTTATCAAAGTGACAAGAGGATATCATTATCTTTTTGTTTAAAAGGAGATATGACGTTATGAATCTTTATTTAATATCGCTTCTATACTTGAAATCACCTCACTTATTTCAAAAGGCTTGGTTATGTATTCATTTGCTCCTAAAGCAATACCTCGACTTTCGTCTTCTATTTCTGTACGTGCAGTAAGCAAAATAACTGGTATGTGTGATAAATGAGATTTTTTAATGCGTACTAAAAAGTCATATCCATCACAATTTGGCATCATTACATCACACAAAATGAGGTCTGGCAAAACATCCATTGCTTTTACAAAGCCTTCAATTCCATCTTGCGCTTTTATTATCATATAGCCATTAAGTTCTAATATCTCCGCGGTATTATCCCTTAATCTTATTTCATCATCAATTAGTAGTATTCGTTTCATGATGAGCGTTATATATGTTACTTAAGTGAAGGTAATGTAAATATCGTTTTAAACTATATGTAGTATGGGTTTTTTAATTATACCAGAAAGAAATAAAAGTCATTGTATAAATTATAATTTACTAATTTACAGTAATTTATTTGTTAGCACAAAGCTTATGGTTAAATTCGCAATTCTTTAATTTATAGTTAAATATGAGTTCAGCTCTTTTAAAAAATAGACCGATACAATTACTTCGTGCACTTGCCGAGTCGTCTAAACTCATGTTGAGTAATGGTTCTAGAAAACATGTAATAGATCAAGTGCTCTCTATTTTAGGTGAAACAGCTTTAGTTGACAGGGTTTATGTTTTTAAAAATATATATGATAATGGCGTGTTAACGCATATGAATCATGAGTTTGAATGGTGTAGCGAAGATGTAAAATCACATATTGAAAACCCTGATTTACAAAATGTACCATGGGATAATTATGAAGATTTGAAGCCCATCCTAATGCAGGGTAATCAATTTAAAAGCAATACATCTGAATTAACTAATGATTTATTTCGTGAAGCACTAGAAATGCAGGAGATAAAAAGTGTGTTGTTTATGCCCATTTTTACCGACTATCTTTTTTGGGGCTGGATTGGTTTTGATGATTGTAAAAATGAAAGAAATTGGGATGAGGTAGACTTGATGACATTGTCTTCCATTGCATCAAACATGGGCGCATTCATTCAAAGAAAAAAATTAAGAAAACAGCTAGATGAGCAACACGCGAAACTTGAACAACAAAAGATTTTATATGAAGGCATAATAAATAATGTTCCTGCTGACATTGTGGTTATAGGCAGTGATGGCAAATACCAGTTTGCAAGCAAAACAGCCGTAAGAAACGATGAAATACGAAATTGGATTATTGGTAAAACAGATGCAGAATATTGCGAATACCGAAATAAACCAATAGAAATTGCAGCTAAAAGAGAAGCCCAAATAAAAGTTGTAACCAACAATTTACAATCTGTAACTCATGAAGAAAAATTTGGAACAGGAATAGATGAAAAGTATTATTTAAGAATTCTTCATCCTGTATTAAATGAGGATAAAAAGCTTGACTACTTGCTTGGTTATGGTATGGATATAACCGAACTAAAACAACGTGACGAACTCATATTAAAACAACATCGTGCTATTGATAATTCTCCTGCTGGTATCGCATTATTAGATGCAGAAGGCAAATTCTATTACATGAATAAATCGCATGCCGAAATTTTTGAATATGAAGTTGATGAGTTAATTGGCAAGCAATGGCAGGTGTTATATAATCAGGATGAAATTGATAAAATAAGTAATGTATACTTTCCTATTTTAGGTGAAAAGAAAACATGGACTGGAGAGGCCCAGGGAAAGACCAAGTTTGGTAAACCCATATTGCAAAATATTACACTAAGCATGTTTGATGATGGGGGCTTGGTGTGTATTACACGTGATATTACTGAAACCAAAAACGAATTAAATAAACTGCAAAGTGCTACCCAGCAACTAGACTTGGCAATGAAAGCCTCTAATTTAGGTATGTGGACATGGGATATTCCTTCAAAGCAGGTTGTATTTACAGATGTAGCATTAAATATGATTCAATACAGTGCACAGGATTATCCCTTTATTAGTAAAGAAGATTGGCTGGTATTAGCACACCCAGAAGATAGAATCATGGTTGAAAAAACAGTTGAATTACATTTTAATTCAATTCACCAAAATGAAGAAAAGTTGTACAATGCCGAATACAGAATTCGTAGAAAAGACGGCAAATACATTTGGGTTTTAAGTGTTGGAAAAGTAAGCAAGTTTGATGAGAGGGGTGCCCCATTGGAAATGATTGGTTTTATGCTGGATGTTAACAAGCAGAAGGAACTTGACGAGAAGGTAAAAGAAAACGAAAGACGATACAGAGATTTAGTAGAGAATTTAAAAGAGGTTATTTTCCAGGCAGATAATGAAGGTTACTGGACTTTTTTAAACCAAAGTTGGGAAGACATAACAGGGTTTAATATCGAAGAATCTATTGGCCAAAGAGCCAGTAAATTCATGCACAGTGATGATGTAATAAAATTCTTAAATGTACGCCAACGTCTTTATGATGAAGGAGCAGAGAGTGTTAATGATGAAATCAGATTTATAGATAAAAATGGCCATATTTTGTGGTTTGATTTCCACGTTTCCCTTCTAAAGGATTTAACTGGTAATCCAATTGGGGTTGTAGGCTCTGCAGAGAATATTACTTTCCGCAAGGAGGTGTCTGCTGAGTTAGAATTGAATCGTGAGTTGTTGCAAAAAGTAATCTCATCAATTGATGATGTTATTTGGTCATATGATATCACTAATGACAATTTATCATACATCAGTCCATCATGCCAAAACATGACCGGATTCCATGACGAAGATTTTTATAAGAAAGTAATTGATTGGTATGATTTATTGGATGGTGAATCAGTTCTAAAATTAAAAAAGTCTGACCATGACCTACATGTTGGCCTTATTCAATCCCGAGACATGGTTTACCAAATGAGTTTCGGGAACCCTGTTAAGCACAAATGGGTAAGGGATCAAGCCAAATTGATTTGTAATGAAGATGGCAAACCTGCACGTGTTGATGGTGTTACAATTGATATCACAGACTTGATACATGCCGAACATCAATTGAAAATTAGTGAAGAGAAATACAGATTGATATCTGAGAATATACAAGATGTTGTGTCTATCTTAGATGTAGAGGGAAAAGTGCGTTACATATCTCCATCTGCAGAGCGAGTTACAGGCTATCCTCAGGAAGAATTATTGGGAAACAATATTTTTGAGGCTATTCATCCTGATGATCAAAGTATGGTGAGAAGCTTTTTGGAAAATGTAGCTAAAAGCAAAGGTGACGATAAAATTAGTTTCAGGTTTTTAAAAGCCAATGGGGAACAAATGTGGTTAGAAACATTGGTTACCGTGCTTTCAAGTTCGTTAAATAATGAAAATATTTTACTGCAAGCATCTTCAAGAGATATTACACTGCGAAAAAAGGCAGAAATAGAATTAACCAAAGCACTTCAAAAAGAAAAGGAACTTGGTGAATTGAAGTCACGTTTCGTAAGCATGGCCTCTCATGAATTTAGAACTCCACTATCAACCATTAGGGTAGGAGCCGAGTTGATTAAAGCATACATAGAAAAGGATGAAATAGGATTAACTCCAAGAATGAATGCTAAGGTTAATGATAAACTAGAAGAAATTATGATTGATGTAGATCGTATTTCTGAGTTAATGGCCGATATATTAACTATGGGTAAAATTGAAGCCAGTAAAGTTCCTTTTAATCCTTCGGTTATTTCCATTTATAATTTCATTAATGATTACATCAACCAAGAAGCTCCCAAGCAGCTACTTGATAAAAAGGTGATATGTAACTTGGAAGAAATAGCAGGAACTGTAGCCATTGATACTAAGTTGATGAATCAAGTATTGCAGAACACCATTAGCAATGCCATTAAATATTCTGCTGCCGATACGGCCATTGAGTTTAATTTATATAAGTACGAACAAAACAAAGTGGTTTTCGAGGTTAAGGATATTGGTATCGGTATTCCAGAGAAGGACTTAAGCTTTTTGTTTGAATCGTTTTATAGGGCAACCAATGTTGAAAATATACCCGGAACTGGATTGGGATTATCAATTATGAAGTTGTTTATGGAAATGCATGGCGGTGAAATAATAATTAATAGTGTAGTTAACTTAGGTACAACAGTGCGCCTTATTTTACCCTTGCAAAATGCTTAAAATGGCACTATTTTATACTAGTTTTGCATTATTATGTACAGGATATGTTGAAATGATATTTTCTATATATTCGTATCTGTAAACAAGTTTTTTGTTTTCATAGATTAGGGCTAAAGGCGGTACTATTTATTTAGTGCCGCTTTTTTTATTAAAAAAAAACGCATTTGATAGATGCGTTTTACTTCTGTTAAGAAACTAATAACTTACCTGTTATATATTTTTTGAACTGCTTTTTTTGGGGTTTTGCCCAAAGTAATCTTTATACGACTTTGAGAAGTAAGAAACACTGTTGAATCCTAAGCTAAATGCAATTTCTGAGATATTGGCGTGTTGGTCTTCAATCATTTGTTTTGCACGCTCTAGTCTATATTCACGTATAAATTGATTGGTAGATTTACCTGTTATTTGTTTCACTTTTTTGTGAATGGAAGAGGTACTAAAGTTAAGCGCCAAAGCCAACATGTATACATCAAGTTTTTCGTTTGAGATGTTAGCTTCAATTAATGTTCTAAGTCTAGTAAGAAAGGCTTGGTCTGATGATTCAAAAGTTTGTTTATTTGGAGTGCTCAGGGCGTTTACCATTTGACGCTTTCCTAATTCTAACAAGTTGCTCACTTTTTGAAGCAACTCTTTACTTTCAAATGGTTTAGTAATGTAATCAACAGCGCCTGTTTCTAATCCCCTAATTCTATCATCTAAACTACTCTTTGCGGTTAAAAAAATAATAGGGATATGTTTAAAATCGGGTTCTGCCCTCATTTTTTCAACCATAGTTAAACCATCCATATCGGGCATCATAATATCTGCAACCACAATATTGGGCTTGTACTTCATTATTTTAGACAAACCATCTCTACCGTTTTCACTCGAAATGGTTTCATAATCGTAAAGTTCAAAGAGCTCAACGAGGTTCTTTCTGATTCCAATATTATCTTCAACAATAGCTACAAGCATGAGTCAGGTATAAAGTCACTTCTTCGAATATATATAATATTTTCTTAATCCAATTTCAAAACTGCCATAAATGCACTTTGTGGTATTTCTACACTACCTACTTGGCGCATGCGTTTTTTACCTTCTTTTTGCTTTTCCAATAGTTTACGTTTACGGCTTATATCACCTCCATAACATTTGGCGGTTACATCCTTGCGTAAAGCTTTAATGGTCTCGCGGGCAATTACTTTTGCTCCAATACTAGCCTGAATAGGAATTTCGAATTGGTGGCGGGGAATTAACTCCCTTAATTTTTCACAAATTTTCTTTCCCCAATCATAAGCTCGCTCTCTATGTATAATTGCAGATAGGGCATCTACATTATCTTTATTTAATAAAATATCTAATTTAACTAAGTCAGAAATAACATAACCAATTGGATGGTAATCAAATGATGCATATCCTTTAGAAATGGTTTTTAATTTGTCAAAGAAATCAAATACCACCTCAGCTAAAGGCATGTCAAACTTCAATTCAACACGCACTGCAGTTAAGTATACTTGACTTTTTAAAATACCACGTTTTCCCAAACATAAACCCATTATAGGACCAACAAAATCAGATGAGGTAATAATGGTTGCAGAAATAAATGGTTCCTCAACCTTATCTATGTAATTTGATTCTGGCAAATCACTTGGATTATTAACAATAATCATTTCTCCTTTGTTGGTATAACAATGGTAACTAACGTTAGGCACAGTGGTTATAACCGTCATGCCAAACTCACGTTCCAAACGTTCCTGGATTATTTCCATGTGCAACATACCCAAAAAACCACAACGGAAACCAAATCCTAATGCTGCCGAACTTTCTGGTTCGAAAGTTAAAGAGGCATCATTAAGTTGAAGCTTATACATGCTTTCACGTAACTCTTCAAAATCATCGGTTTCAACGGGGTAAATACCCGCAAATACCATTGGTTTTACATCCTCAAAACCGTTAACACCTTCTTCGCATGGCCTTTCAGAGTGGGTTAAAGTATCACCTACTTTTACTTCACGGGCTTCTTTTATTCCAGAAATAATGTAACCCACATCACCAGCTCTAACCTCGCTGCGTGGCTCCATGCTTAGTCGTAAAACACCCACTTCGTCAGCTAAATATTCTTTTCCAGTTGCTAAAAATTTAACCTTGTCTCCTTTTTTTATTACACCATCATGTACACGGAAGTATGCAATAATACCGCGAAATGAGTTGTATACCGAATCAAAAATTAATGCTTTTAAAGGTTTCTTTTCATCGCCTTTTGGTGCAGGAACACGATCAACTATGGCGTGTAAAATTTCATGAACTCCTTGGCCTGTTTTGCCACTCGCACGCAAAATGTCCTCGTA
>CALPIR020000122.1 GCA_943323675.2 Chitinophaga pinensis
ATGTGCAAACAGACAGTGTAACTTGGCAATTTTATACCCGTTTTGCATTAAGTCCTAGTACACAAAATTTCTCTCGGTTTTATGTAATGAGTGACACCTCAAATTTAGAAGGTCCTGTTAATGGGTATTACGTTCAGTTGGGAGGGGTAACGGGAACCACAGATAGCATAACATTTTATAAGCAAACAGGAAATACACGTGTTAGGCTTATTGCAGGTAGGGCTTCTACTGTAAGTAAAAGCAATAACGTAGTGCGAGTAAAACTTTTCCGAGATAACTTGGGAAATTGGCAACTTTGGAGCGATACAGTTGGTGGAAACAATTTTGTGCTAGAAGGTTCCGCCTTTGATAATTTACACACCAATTGTAAGTATTTGGGTTGGTGGATACGATTTACTGCGGGCAATAGCCAAAACTTTTATTTAGACGATGTAACCGCAAACACACCTATATACGACACAACACCTCCGCTGGTAGATAGTGTTGTTGTTAATGATAGCAATAGCATTAGCGTATATTTTAATGAGCCCATTGATAGCATTATGGCACTAAAGCCTAGTGGTTACTTATTGCTGCCAAACGGAACAAATCCTCTAAATGTAGTTTGGATTAATAGTCAACAAATACAAATTACTTTCGCATCAAAATTTATATCAAAACAAAACTACACTTTAAAAATAAATGGAATTGCTGATATAAATGGAACAGTTATGGCGCCATCCTCAATTCCATTTTTCTTTTATACTCCTGAATTACATGATGTGTTAATAAGCGAATTTTTTCCCGATCCATCTCCAGCCATTTTACTACCCGAACAAGAATTTATTGAACTATATAATAACTCGGGCGTTACATTAAATTTAAAAGGATATAGCATTACTGATGGTTCTAGTACGGCTGTATTACCAAACTTCATTTTAGAGGTTGATAGTTTTGTAACGGTATGTGCTAATGCAAACATCGGTTTGTTTTTGCCTTATGGCAAAGTAATAGGTGTAAGCAATATGCCATTGTTAAATAACAGCAGCGATAACCTTATTTTAAAAGCAAGTAACTCTCAAATTATTCATCAAATAAACTACGATTTAAATTGGTACGAAAATGTTTTAAAAAATGATGGTGGTTGGAGTATTGAATTAAAAAGTCCAAAACAAATATGTAAAGGGAAACAAAACTATGCGGCATCGATATCGAACAACGGTGGCACACCTGGCTCAATAAATTCAATATGGAATAATCAACCTGATTTATTGTCAGCAAGCATCAATGGTTTTACTTTGGTTGATGATAAAAGCATTAAAGTCCATTTCACAGAACCTTTAGACACTCTATCCACTGCTCTTTTAGGTGTTATATTTAATCCAAATGAGGTGGTAAATGATATTCGTTTATTAGGTATAGATACGCTTTTCATCATTACACAAAATACATTTACTAAAAACACGCAGTATACCGTTACTCTTAACAATGTTATGGATTGTAGTGGCAATGATACCACACTTCAATTTCAGTTTAAATATGTTTTACCTGATATAGCCCAAAATTATGATGTATTAATTAGCGAAATATTGGCCGATCCTGATCCGGTTAAACAATTGCCAAATGCCGAGTATGTAGAGTTGTATAATAGGAGTAATAAAATTATAAATTTAAAAAACTGGGTTTTGGCTGACGGTTCAAGTAGAGCAACATTGCCTGATTTTTTATTGTTGCCTGATAGTTTTATCGCCATTACATCATCAACGCACGCTCTACCGTTTGATGTAAATGTATTGCGCGTTTCGGGTTTTCCCTCTTTAGGAAACGATGCCGATTTAATTACGTTATTTAACGAATCGGGTAAAGTTATTCATCATGTAAATTATACTTCGGCTTGGTTTACCGATGCATTAAAACTTAATGGTGGCTGGAGTTTAGAATTGGTTGATGCAAATAACCCTTGCGGATTAAATAACTGGAAAGCCAGTACAAGTAATATCGGTGGCACACCATCAAAACAAAATAGTGCGAAGGGATTTAATGTAGACGATACGCCACCAAAGTTATTGCGTGTTTATGCGCGTGATAATAATAAGGTAGAATTATTTTTTAATGAAGCCATGGATTCTACTTCATTTTTAAATAATCGTTTCTTGGTTAACACTACTTTTAATCCGCTAAGTATAGTTGGAAATAAGCCATTTTATGGCAGTACTGTTTTAGAATTTAACACTTTATTTGAGCGCGATAAAGCATATCAGTTGTTAATTGATAGTGTTAAAGATTGTGCGGGTAATTTTATTGAAGATTACCGAAGTGCAGAATTTGGACTAGCTTATTTAGCTGATAGCAATCAACTTCTTATAAATGAAGTATTGTTCAATCCGCGTAGTGGTGGAGTAGATTTTGTTGAACTATATAATAGCAGTAACAAGTTATTAGATGTTAAGGACTTATTGTTAGCCAAACGCGATGAGTTAGGAAATATTGACCAAATAGAAAATATTGCCCCTGCAGGATTTACAATTAATCCGAACGCGCACGTTGTGGTTACTTCTGACCCCGAACTTTTGCAACAACAATATTATTGCATGTATCCTGGGCAAATAGTAAGGTCTAACACCCCAAGCATGAATGATGATGTTGGAAATATTGTTTTAATAAATACACAGGGAATTGTTTTGGATGAATGGACTTATGACGATAAAATGCATGTGCCGCTATTAGATGATAAAGATGGTGTGAGTTTAGAGCGCATTGATGCAGCTCGCGCAGCCAATGAAAGAACCAATTGGACATCAGCAGCAGCAAGTATTGGATATGCTACACCTACCTATAAAAATTCACAATACTTGAAAACTGATCGTGCCGAAAGTGTAATGGAGTTACAGCCCAAAACCATTTCGCCTGATGGAGACGGCTATGAAGACGTGATGAACATCAATTATTTGTTAAGTGAAAATGGTTATACAGGAACACTTACTGTTTTTAATGCCGCAGGAAAGGAAGTGAAACAAATTTTTAAAAATAATATTTTAGGTACGAGTGGTACCTATACTTGGGATGGAACAACGGATAATGGACAAAAAGCACCTATTGGTTTGTATGTGTTTTATTTCGAAATATTTAACCTTAAAGGTGAAGTAAAATCTTATAAAACAGTGGGTGTAGTTGCTGCTAAATTTTAGTAGTAATTACTTTTTTTGATACACAGCAAAGACAAAATCACTTTGTTGTTCTTGCTTTATTAGTTCATCTTCCAGTTTAAACAGCCTTTGTAAGGTATCCTGTGCTTCGGGTTTGTTAAAATGATGCGCAATATCTTTTAGAATAAAAGTGAGCAAGTTTCCTCCGTAGTTTTTCTGTTCAAGTATTTTAAAATTACTTTCCATTATTGGCAAAATAGTTTCAGATTCAACGGCCTCTGATGGATCGGAAATGACCATACGCATTAACCCCGGGAAGTATACCTTATTTTTTATGATGGATGAATTTTTACGGGTTTTAAATTGTGAAGGAACTACTGTTTGATAAATCTGCTCTACAATTTTTTTACGCGATGAAGGAAATTGAAAACGGTTTGCACCAACATACTCATTTAATATTAGTAACCCATTTGGTTTTAGTGTATAAAGTACTTTTTGCAAAATGGTATTTATGTTTTTAAAATGATGTAATGACGAGTGGAACAGCACTACATCATAATGTTCAATTGGCCATTGGTCATTATATACATCACCTACAAAAAAACTACAATTTTTTATCCCTCTCTCAACAGCTGTTTTATTTGCATCTTCAATGGCTTTAGGCGCAATATCAAAGGCGTCAATATTTAAAAAATTAGGGTAAATGGCAAACTCCAATTCGCGTTGACCTGTTCCGCATCCTATACTAAGCATGTTTAGATTAGATGCATTGGCAAGCCATTTTTCAGTTACATAATTGGGATAAATTTTAGTTTTACTTCCAGTTATTAGTTCATTCCAACGTTCGCGAACTGCATCAACCTGCCACCAATTGCTTCCTGGTAAATCATCTTCATTCCAGGTGCTTTTAATCCTTGTTTCATTTTTGCTAACCAATTTTTTAGCAGCATATGCAGCTCCACGCTCTTGTATCTTAAACCAAAGGTCAACTATATCTAAATAAGTAAATAATGCCATAACGCAACTTACACCAATGCCATAAATAAAACACGTTCAATCTGTGCAGGTAGTTGAAACAAACCGTCTTCACTAATAAAATGGTAGTTAGCATTAGCCACATATGTATCTTTAAGTACCACTCCTGTTATCACTTCAAAAGAGCCTATAATATCTTTTTGATCAGGCTTTTCGGGTGTTTTACAACGCTCATCTACTACATACATAAATCCGTTTGATGTAATCGGATGTGTGCCTGCTGTAAACTCAGCAAATACCAACATGGTTTTATGGAAAAAATCTATAAAAGAGGGATTGTACAAAATATTGTCATGAATAATTGGTTCACTTTGGTTTTTTAGCAGGCCTAATATTGCACGTTGATTTTTAACTTCTGCCATGGTTGTTGAATCAAGCAGAGTAAGCATGGTAGTGTCCTTGCCATTAATCTCGGTTTGCAATGCGTATAAATTCATCATCCTGCAAATTTAAGTAAATTAGTATTGGAGATCTTCTAAAATTCCATTTGTGATATAGTTTAGGTAAACTTACATTTGCCGCCTTTAATAGTAATACCTAAGTTAATGTCTAAACAAAAACTAAAGCGCTTTGCCGAGTTTGCAGACTATCCGCATACCTTCGATTTTGCTTACCAATTGAAGGGTAAATGGAACGAAGTTGTTTTTAAAAATAACCATCCGATTGTATTAGAATTGGGTTGTGGTAAGGGAGAGTATACGGTTGCGTTAGCGCATGAAAATCCCGAGAAAAATTTTCTAGGCTTAGATATTAAAAGCAACCGTATGTGGGTAGGGGCAAAAAAAGCATTGGAAAATAACATGAGTAATGTGGGTTTTATGCGCGCATTAATGGATCGCATTAGTGAATTATTTGCCCCTGGTGAAGTTTCCGAGATATGGATTACATTTCCTGACCCATTTATACGCCACCGTAGTGCTAAACATCGTTTAACTCACACCCGTTTTTTACGTTTATACAAACAAATTTTAAGGCCTGGCGGTGTTGTTAATTTTAAAACAGATAGTGATGAGTTGTTTGCATTCACACAAAACATGTTGCAATATTTAACTATTACCCCCGAAGTAGTTGAATATAACGTGCATGCAAACCCTGAAGCTGAGCCAATGCTCAAAAATGTGCGTACTTATTACGAAAATTTATTCTTGAAAAGAGGAAAAACCATAAAATTTACCCGTTTTAAATTAGATAATTTGCAAGAGGAAAAAGCAGCTGATTTTGAAGTGTGGTTTGAAAATGAACGATTAAAAATGGTATCCGAGGGCAAAAGCACGGGGTTATAATCAATATGATATTATCTTTGGTAAACAGTTATATAAATTTGTAGTATGCAAAAAATTCACACTCCTGAAGGTTCTTTTTCGTTTGATGAAATTCGTTCGGGTAAATTTGCGATTGAAGATGAGTATTTAAAATACACTTTAAACTTTTGCAAAGATTGGTTAAGTGGCACTACGCATTTTACTTTTACCACTTCGGGCAGTACTGGTTCGCCTAAAGCTATAGTTGCTGATAGGGAGCATATGCTTCTTAGTGCAAGGGGTACTATTAAAGCAATACAGTTAACAGCAGCTGAGCATGTGTTTTTATGCATCAGCAGTAAAATGATTGGTGGAGCCATGATGCTGATTAGAGCCATGGAGTTAGGTTGCGATATTACCATTGTTTTTCCTACATCTAACCCATTAGATATCATTGAAGAAAGCCACCCTTATACCTTTGTGTCTTTCGTTCCTATGCAGGTTTTTGAGGTGCAATCAGATGAGTCTATACAAAGAAAATTAAATCGTTTCAAGCACATTTTATTGGGTGGAGCTCCAGCCAATGAAAACACTTTATTAGCACTAAGCAAATTAACCTGCGAAGTTTGGCAAACGTATGGAATGACAGAAACCCTAAGCCACATTGCTTTAAGAAGAGTAGGTAAGGATAAATATTATGAAGTGCTCGAAGGTGTTCATATTAAAAAGGACGAAAGAAATTGTTTGTGTATCAGTTCACCTATTACAGACGACCAATGGCTTTTAACCAATGATGTAATTAATTTAGTTGACGAAACCCATTTTGAATTGGCAGGAAGAATTGATGATGTGATAAACAGTGGCGGTATAAAAATTTTTAGTTATGATGTGGAGCATGCAATTATTGAAAAGATGAATGAATTGGAAATACCTCCTAAGCCAATGTTTGTTTGCCGTAAGCCAGATGAAAAATATGGAGAGTCTGTTGTAGTTGTAATGATGGGAGAGAAACTAAATGACGAAGTGTTGGAGCAATTGAAAGATTATTGTAAAACCACATTAGGAAAGTATGCTGCTCCCAGACATTTTTATTTCGTTAATGAGTTTGAAAAGTTAGAAAGTGGCAAATTGGATAAAAAATCAACGCTACAAAAAGTATTAAATAAGGATTAACTGGCTGACTATACGGCATATTACCTATAATTTAAAAATAAATTTTTTTAAAACTAGAGTTTTTTATATTCGCATTAAAATAAAAATATACCACTATGTATTGGACATTAGAATTAGCCTCATACCTTGACGATGCACCATGGCCTGCAACAAAAGACGAATTAATTGATTATGCAATTCGCAGCGGGGCACCACTTGAGGTAATTGAAAATCTACAAGAAATGGAAGATGACGGAGAACCCTTTGAAAGTATTGAAGAGGTTTG
>CALPIR020000123.1 GCA_943323675.2 Chitinophaga pinensis
GTATCTAAACAGTGGTTTTGTGTTTATAATGCCTAACTTATTTGTTAATTCTTCGGCAAATTTTTGTTTATCGTGATAAGCAGTAAATGTTGTACCATCCTCATAAAAATAGTTACAAGCTTTTTCTATTTGCTCGTACTCAAAATAATCGCTAGGATTTTTACCCGCTAATTTAAATAAATCTGTAACCAATTCAGGTAGAGTGAATAATGAAGGACCTGCATCAAACCTATACCCATCTAAATTAATCTCAGTAAGTTTACCTCCTGGATAGGCATTACTTTCATAAACAGTAACAACTTGTCCGGCAACGGCTAATCTTACTGCACTTGCCAAACCAGCTATTCCCGATCCAATAATAATTACATTCATGGTTATATGATTAATACTTACGCGAAGTAAACACTAAAATCAAGGAGATAAAAATTTATCTCATGGTATTTATAGCTTCAAGTTCTGATGAAATGCATTATTCATTATCTCTATCATTTGACTCCAACTACATAAGTAACTAATACAGTAGTTAGGTACAAGACATTATACAAATTAACCACAACTACTTTTAACCAAAAAATAACTGTATACACGTCAATTAAAAATCATTTACGATATGAATAGAGGATATGTTGTAAAAAGCGCTCTTACGAATCCAAATAGTGTTTTTTTATTTCAAAATTTTGTTGCTCAGGTGAGCCACAATAGAAGCGATTAAGACGGATAAAAAGCTTAAAATCAACAAAACAATATCCAATCTGTTTGGTTTTTTATATGTACAATTGTATTAAATGAAAAAATCTATTTTTGTCTTATTATGCATTTTATTCAGTATCCAAGTTATTTACGCTCAATCAAAGGGAGTTGTAACTGGAGTTATAAAGGATAAATACACACAAGAATTACTTACTGGAGCAACTATCCTTTTAGAGGGCACATCACTTGGAGCCCAATCAGATTTAGAAGGAAAATTTAAGATAACAGGAATTACTCCTGGCTCATACAACATCAAACTACAATACATAGGCTATCAACCAAAAACACTATTTAATGTAGTGGTTACATCTGGTAACGTACAAACCTTTAATATTGAATTGGAACCTGAAAGTAAAGGATTAAATGAAGTAGTAGTGCAAAGTAGGACCTTTGGTAAGAAAACAGAAACACCGCTATCGGTTCAAAACTTAACTGCAGAAGAAATTAAAAGTAATCCAGGAGGGAATTTTGATATCAGCAGGGTAATTCAAGCCTTACCAGGTGTTGGTGGCAATACTGGTGGTGGGGCGTTTCGAAATGATATTTTGATACGTGGTGGTGGGCCAAGTGAAAATGTGTTTTATATCGATGGCATTGAAATTCCTGTAATCAATCATTTTAGTACCCAAGGTTCAAGTGGCGGACCACAAGGTATATTAAATGTAAGCCTTATTGAAGAGGTTTCTTTAACTACCAGTAGTTTTAAAGCCAATATAGACAATGCCTTATCATCGGTTTTAAGCTTCAAACAACGTGATGGAAACAGTGAGCGGATACAAGGAAATGTGCGACTAAGTGCTTCGGAGTTTGGTTTAACATTAGACGGACCTATCAGTAAAAAAACCACTTTTTTAGCCTCAGCAAGAAGAAGCTACTTGGAGTTTTTATTCATGGCACTCGATTTACCTATTCGCCCCAATTATTGGGATTTTCAATTTAAAACCACTACTAAAATTGACAATAAAACGGTACTAACCACATTAGGTGTGGGCGCCATTGATCAATTTAGTTTTGCCGTACCTAAAAAATCAACTCCCGAATCTGAATATATTTTACTATCAAATCCATTTATTAACCAATGGAATTACACCATAGGTACCACACTTAAACGTAGAATTAACAATGGTTTTATTAATGTATCTGCCAGTAGAAATATGTTTGAAAACAGATTAGACCGTTTTACTGATTCCAAAAACAAGGACGAAAGTACACGTACATTAAAATTGATATCACAAGAAATTGAAAATAAGTTTCGATTTGATTTGAATAAATACAGTGGCAAATGGAAATACAGTTACGGAGGGATGTTTCAATATGTTAAATTTAACAATGCGGGTTTTACAGTGCAAAAAAATACTGCAACAGGAAACACATTTTCTATTCCGCTTAACACCAATATTGAGTTCTATAAATACGGACTTTTTGCCGATGTAAGCAAACGTGTTTTATCAGATAAATTGAATATTTCTTTTGGTATACGAAGCGATGGAAATACGTTTTTAAATAATGGAAACAAGATTTGGGAAACACTTTCACCGCGTATATCTGCATCATATGCATTAATGTCGAACCTAAATATTAACGCTAGCGTTGGCCGCTATTACCGTTTGCCAGGATATACCATTTTAGGCTTTAAAGACAGCTTAGGCCATTTTCAAAATAAAGACAATAAATACATTGGTGTTGATCATTATGTTGCAGGCATTGAATATTTGCCAACAAATACCACCCGCATTACACTAGAGGGTTTTTACAAACAATATTTTAATTATTCTATATCTGAAAAAGATGGTATTTCTTTGGCCAATCAAGGTACAGAATTTGGCGCAATAGGTAACGAAAACATAAGCAGTTTAGGTAAAGGCAGGGCTTATGGATTTGAGCTTTTTTTACAACAAAAACTGATTAATGGATTTTACACCACTTTATCATATACCTTTTTTTACAGCCAATTTAGTGGAGCCAATACAAAATACGTTGCTTCAGCTTGGGATAACCGACATTTAATTTCTGCCATAGCTGGATACAAATTTAAAAAAGGTTGGGAAGTAGGTTTAAAACATCGATTTGCAGGCGGAAACCCATACACCCCATTCGATGAAAACCGCTCTCGTCAAAACTATTTGTTAACCGGATCGGGTACTCTTGATTTTTCTTTACTTAATACCATTCGTTTAGGAACGTTTAATCAAACAGATATTAGGGTTGATAAAAAATGGAACTTTAAGCGCATTACATTAGATGTTTTTCTTGATATCCAGAATGTTTTACGTTCAAAAAACCCTGCAAATCCTCAATATGCGTTCGAACGTACGGCAGATAATGCTGGCTGGGCAACAACAGATGGTCAAGCCATTAAATCAGATGGAAGTAATGGCATTCCAAAAATTATTCCTAACTTTAACGACACTTTCTTGCCAACGTTTGGGTTTATAGTAGAATTTTAAAATAATACCAAAAAACTTAAGCAATTTAACTCTGCAGGTGTAACAACAATAACTTGGAAAACAAAAATAAATCAATGACTGCAAAAACGGCAATTGTAATAGGATCGGGAGTGGCAGGACTTAGTGCTGCCAGTTACTTAGCTCAAAAAGGGCTGAAGGTTACTTTGCTCGAAAAAAATAGCGATGTTGGTGGCAGAGCACGTAAATTTGAAGCCCAAGGGTTTATGTTTGATATGGGCCCAAGTTGGTATTGGATGCCTGATGTATTTGAAAAGTTTTATAATGATTTTGGACACACTACTTCTGATTTTTACGAACTAAAACGGTTAGACCCAAGCTACCAGATATTTGATAAAAACGGTGAAGCCGTTACCATACCTGCAAACATGCTCGAACTGGAGCAACTGTTTGAAAGTTATGAACCAGGAAGTGCAATTAAACTTAGATCGTTTTTAAAAGAAGCACAATACAAATATGAAGTTGGTATCAATGATTTGGTTTACAAGCCAAGTATAAGCTTATTTGAATTTGCCGATGCCCGATTGCTTAAAGGCTTGATAAAAATGGATGTGTTTACTAGCATCAAAAAACATGTACGTAGTTTTGTTTCTCATCCTTTTTTAATTGAATTATTAGAGTTTCCAATTTTGTTTTTGGGTGCGTTGTCTAAAAATACACCCGCCCTGTATAGCTTAATGAATTATGCCGATATGAGTTTGGGTACTTGGTACCCAATGGGTGGAATGTTTAAAATTATTGAAGCATTTAAAACAATTGCAATAGAACAAGGTGTTGATGTTAAAGTTAACCATGAGGTTTTAAAAATAGAAACAGAAAACGGAATAGCCACAAAAGTAATTACTGCACATGGCCATTTTGAGGCCGACATCATTGTAGGTGCAGGTGATTACCACCACATAGAACAAAAGCTGCTGCAAGCTGCTGACCAATCTTACAGCGAGAGCTACTGGGATAAAAGAAAACTAGCTCCCTCTTGTTTAATTTATTACATAGGACTGAACAAACGTATTCCAGGTTTACAACACCATAACTTATTTTTTGATGCAGACTTTGCCCGTCATGCTCACGAAATTTATACCGAACCAAAATGGCCAACAGAACCGCTATTTTATGTTTCGGCACCGAGTGTTACAGATCATACAGTTGCACCCGAAGGTTGTGAAAATTTATTTATGCTGATACCCGTAGCACCAGGAATGGCGGATACCGAAGCCGTGCGTGAAAGTTATTTTAAAACCATAATGGCAAGATTAGAAAAACATACCAATACGGAAATCATGCCTCACGTAGTTTATAATAGAAGTTATGCTTACGCTGATTTTGTATCCGATTATCATGCATTTAAAGGAAACGCATATGGCTTAGCAAATACACTAGACCAAACGGCTATACTTAAACCACGTATCAAAAGTAAAAAGATTAAAAACTTATACTTTGCTGGGCAATTAACAGTTCCCGGACCCGGTTTACCTCCAAGTATAATTAGCGGAAATGTGGTTGCTAATTTAATTGCCAAAGACCTAAAAATTGTTAAAAATTAATCTATGAAAGCATTATTTGACGACATTTCAGAGAGAACCAGTAGAATGGTTACTAACTCATACAGTACCTCCTTTTCTCTCGGGGTTAAATTTTTAGGCAAAAAATTCCACAACCCAATTTACGCCATATACGGTTTTGTTCGTTTTGCCGATGAAATTGTAGATACATTTCATCAATTTGATAAAAAGATTTTATTAGATGATTTTAAAACTGATACATATAAAGCAATTAAACAAGGTATTAGCTTAAATCCTGTATTAAACAATTTTCAGAAAGTAGTAAATGAGTATCAAATAGACCACAAATTAATTGATACTTTTTTACATAGTATGGAGATGGATTTAACTGAGCAAACATACGATCAACAAGGTTATGAAGAGTACATACTTGGTTCGGCAGAGGTAGTAGGACTGATGTGTTTGAAAGTTTTTGTTGAAGGCGACCAAACCCGATATGATGAATTAAAGAATAGCGCCATGAAATTGGGTGCCGCGTTTCAAAAAATAAACTTTTTACGCGATTTTAAAGCAGATGTAGATGGATTAGGAAGAATGTATTTCCCTCAATTACTTACACAAGCTTTTAATGATGAAACCAAACGTGAAATTGAAGCGGATATCATTAAAGATTTTGCTGCAGGTTACGAGGGAATTAAACAATTGCCTAAAGATGTACGATTGGGTGTTTATGTGGCATACATGTACTATAACAACCTGCTTAAAAAAATAATTAATATGCCTGTTAACCGCATATTAGAAGAACGCGTTCGTATACCCGATAACCAAAAGTACGCTCTGTTTTTTGGATCATACATTCGCCACAGTTTTAACATGCTGTAATGATACGTTGGTTGTTTTTGTTTTTTATTTTAACGGCTTTCACCTTCTCTCAGTTGTCATTAACTGAAGTAAGGAATGCTTATGAAAAGTCGGTATTTAACGAGCAAACTGCTGTTAACTTATTGGCCTATTTAAAAACATCAAACAACCCAACATTTTTAGGATATAAAGGTGCAGTTACCATTGTAATGGCAAGGCATGTTATAAGTCCCTATAAAAAACTAAACTATTTTAAAACTGGGAAAGATGTTTTAGAAAAAGCCATCCAAAAAGAGCCTTTTAATGTAGAACTAAGATTTATTCGCTTTTCTATTCAGTGTAATTCGCCCAAATTTTTAGATTATAATTCAAATATCTATGCAGATAAAGGGCTTTTACTAAAAGAAGTAAAAGCCCTTAAAGATGTAGATTTAAAAAAACGTATTACAAAATTTTTATTAAATAGTGTGGAGGTTAATAACGCAGAAAAAGCAGCCTTACAACAATAGTTTAACCATGCAAGAGTTTGTTATTTTAGTTGATGAGCACAACAATGAAATTGGCTTGATGGAGAAGTTAGAAGCCCATCAAAAAGCACTATTACATCGCGCATTCAGCATATTTATTCTTAACAGCAAAGGAGAATTATTATTACAACAGCGTGCATTAAACAAATACCACAGTGGTGGTTTATGGACCAACACTTGTTGCAGCCATCCACGCGCAAACGAACAAACAATTGATGCAGCCCATCGCAGGTTAAACGAAGAGATGGGATTTGATTGTGAGTTAACAGAAAAGTTTAGCTTCTTATATAAAGCACCATTTGACAATGGACTTACCGAACATGAACTTGATTTTATTTTTGTAGGTGAGTTTAATGGAATACCAAACATTAACCCCGAAGAAGTTAACGACTACAGTTGGATGATGATAGAGGATATATTGCTTGATGCAAAACAATTACCGAATAAATACACCGAGTGGTTTAAAATCATATTAAACCAATACGTTAGTCATTTGTAATTTAGTTAAGATGAGTTGAACCCGGAATTTAATTTTTATTCATAAACTTGCCTTGGTATCCATTTAAAATCATCGTTATGAAAAACACAGTTTTATTCAGTGCCTATTTAGCTTTATTTACTTCTTGTAATTTTGTAAATGATAAGGCTGATGTGTCAAAAAAACTAAATGTGGTCGATTACAAAAGTATCGTTGATA
>CALPIR020000124.1 GCA_943323675.2 Chitinophaga pinensis
AGCATTTGATAACACCCCACAACAAGATGCCGCTTACACAGAACGTGCTACTCAAATTGCTTTGGAGTGTTTATACATATTTTCTTTGGTGAAATAATAATTTTCAAAACTTTTAACGCAGAGGTTACCAGAAGGTCTGAAGGAGGTTTTTCGCAAAATTGCACTCAAAGAAAACTCAGAAATACACAGCAGTTTCCTCGCGGAAGAATCAGCCTATTCGAGTGAGCTTTGGGTTGGTGTTGCGTGAGCGCTAGTATAGAGAAAAGGATATTAGAACAATATAAACCTTAACAATCCGCTTTTAGCTCCGCTGAACTTCGTTTCAAACTCAAAGTGGCTGTTACTTTCAAACATTAATTAACTTGTTTAAGTTAAACCCTCCCCAATTAAGCAGGCGTTGCTCTGCGAACCTCAAACTCTCGAATCGACCATGCTCAAATCTTCGCAAGACGTTGCAAAAAACCTCAGCGTTTAACCTCTCAATTGCCCAAAAGCTTGTCACCTCACATCCTGTAAAACAGCTATTTATAACTGCCATTAAAATAGTGGGAATTATGTGCAATAATCAACTTCACTAGTTGGGTAATTAATATACCTTTGCACTTTCAAAAACATCCATCAAAACAACTACATAAAATGATTCATTTTTTTGTAAATCCAAACAACACTTTTTTTGCAGTTCAGGCTCAAGGTGAAATTTTAATCGAGGATATTCAGAAACTAAATTGGCTTTTTGGCGGTGCCCACAAATTGAACGAATCGGTATTAACCGATTTTTTTGTTGGTCCGCGTGCCGCAATGGTTACACCCTGGAGCACCAATGCCGTTGAAATTACTCAAAACATGGGCATTAACGGCATTAATAGGATTGAGGAATTTGAGAAAGTAACAGTAGATTTTACGGACTTTGATCCCATGTTGTCTCAAAAATACACCGAATTAAATCAAAATATCTATAGCATAAACATCAAACCCGAACCAATTTTAGATATTACAGATATAGATGCTTACAACAAATCGGAAGGTTTGGCTTTAAGTAGCGAAGAGGTAAATTATTTAAATAACCTAGCCGTTAAAATTGGCCGTAAACTTACCGACTCAGAAATATTTGCCTTTTCGCAAGCCAATTCAGAGCATTGCCGCCACAAAATTTTTAATGGCACATTTGTTATTGATGGTTTAGAAAAACCGACTTCCTTATTCAAGCTTATTAAAAAAACATCAGAAACAAACCCTAACGAAATAGTTTCTGCATATAAAGACAATGTGGCCTTTTTAAAAGGTCCGAAGGTTATACAATTTGCACCTAAAAGCGCTGACAAGCCTGACTTTTACCAAGAAAAAGAATTTGATTCGGTGCTATCACTAAAAGCTGAAACGCATAATTTCCCCACAACTGTTGAACCTTTCAACGGAGCAGCAACGGGTTCGGGAGGAGAGATTCGCGATCGTTTAGCAGGTGGACAAGGCTCATTACCATTGGCAGGAACTGCAGTATACATGACTTCATACTCGCGTCTAGAAAACGGAAGAGCATGGGAAGCAGGTATGGCCGAAAGGCCTTGGTTGTACCAAACGCCAACGGACATTTTAATCAAAGCATCAAATGGTGCGTCTGATTTTGGAAACAAGTTCGGCCAGCCTTTAATTACAGGCTCAGTTCTTACTTTCGAACATCATGAAAATAACCGTAAAATTGGATACGACAAAGTAATTATGCAGGCCGGTGGCATTGGTTATGGCAAGTTAAATCAGGCCATAAAACAAACGCCAAAAGCTGGTGATAAAATTGTGATTTTAGGTGGCGAAAACTACCGAATAGGCATGGGTGGAGCTGCGGTTTCATCAGCTGATACTGGAGCGTTGGGTTCTGGCATAGAGTTAAATGCCATTCAACGTTCAAACCCCGAAA
The DNA here is from genome assembly GCA_943323675.2 of Chitinophaga pinensis. Lineage (GTDB taxonomy): Bacteria > Bacteroidota > Bacteroidia > UKL13-3 > UKL13-3 > UBA6183. Next base: position 1,913 of record CALPIR020000124.1, read on the forward strand.
TGCAAAAACGTGCAGCCAATGCCATTAGAGGTTTAGTTGAAAGTGATCATAACCCCATTGTATCTATTCACGATCATGGTGCAGGTGGACATTTAAACTGTTTATCGGAATTAGTAGAAGCCACAGGTGGTTTGATTGATTTGGATAAATTGCCTGTGGGTGATCCAACCTTATCAGCCAAAGAAATTATTGGCAACGAATCGCAAGAAAGAATGGGCTTGGTGATTGGTGAAAAAGATATAGAAACCTTACAGCGTATTGCCGATCGTGAGCGTTCGCCAATGTATGCAGTGGGTGATGTAACCAACGACCATCGTTTTACTTTCCAATCAAAAACTACAGGCGAAAAACCTATGGATTATGCCTTGGAAGATTTTTTTGGTAGCTCGCCTAAAACCATCATGACGGATAAAACCGTTAATATCAATTATGCTGATTTAACTTACTCAACCAAACTTATACCAACCTACTTAAACCAGGTATTGCAGTTAGAAGCTGTGGCTTGTAAAGATTGGTTAACCAATAAAGTGGATCGTTGCGTAGGTGGACGTGTAGCTAAACAACAATGTGTTGGTCCATTGCAATTGCCATTAAATAATGTGGGCGTAATGGCCTTAGATTTTAAAGGCAAAGAAGGCATTGCAACTACCATAGGTCATTCACCTGTTTCAGCTTTAATTGATCCTGTTGCAGCATCACGCACTGCCATTGCCGAGTCTTTATCAAACATAGTTTGGGCTCCATTAAAAGATGGTTTACGCTCGGTTTCATTATCGGCAAATTGGATGTGGCCATGTAAAAACGAGGGTGAGGACGCACGTTTATATGAAGCAGTTAAAAGTTGTTCTGATTTTGCCATCGAATTAGGAATCAATATTCCAACCGGAAAAGATTCTTTATCGATGAAACAAAAATACCCGAACGATGAAGTAATTGCTCCCGGTACAGTTATCATATCTGCAGGAGGAAATTGCAACAACATCACACAAGTGGTTGAGCCAGTTTTAAGACGTTCCGAAGGAGTCGGGAGCGGTAATATATACTACATCAACTTATCTCAAGATACCTTTAAATTAGGTGGTTCATCATTTGCACAAATTTTAAATAAAGTAGGTACTGAAGTTCCAACCATAACCAATGCCGAATACTTTAAAAACGCATTTAACACATTACAAGAGTTAATTAAAGCCGGCAAAATTAAAGCTGGACATGATGTGGGTAGTGGAGGTTTAATTACCACCTTATTAGAAATGTGTTTTGCTGATGTAAACCTTGGTGCTAATTTTGACCTATCGGCTTTAAAAGAAAATGATACAGTAAAAGTTTTATTTAACGAAAATATTGCTGTGGTATTCCAAGCCGATGATAGTGTTGAGGCAGAGTTCACAAAAAATGGAATTGAAGTATTTAACATAGGAAGTGTTGTTGAAGGCAATACTGTTACTATTAAAAACAATGCCGATGTATTTAATTTTGATGTTTCCGCAACACGCGATACTTGGTTCAAAACATCATTCTTATTAGATTCAAAACAAACTAAAAACGAACAAGCACAAGCTCGTTTTGACAACTACAAAAATCAACCATTACAGTTTATATTACCTGCACATTTTACAGGCAAAAAACCAAGTGTTGATGCTACTAAACCTCGTCCTAAAGCAGCGATTATACGCGAAAAAGGAAGTAACTCAGAACGTGAAATGGCTAACGCCATGTACCTAGCAGGTTTTGATGTAAAGGATGTACACATGACTGATTTGATTTCGGGAAGAGAAACCTTAGAAGATATTCAGTTTATTGGTGCTGTAGGTGGATTCTCAAACTCGGATGTATTGGGTTCGGCTAAAGGCTGGGCAGGTGCATTTTTGTATAACGAAAAAGCCAATACGGCATTAAAGAATTTCTTTAAACGTGAAGACACTTTATCAGTTGGTATTTGCAACGGCTGCCAATTGTTAATGGAATTGGAGTTAATTAACCCTGAGCATGAAATACACGGTAAAATGCACCACAATGTTTCGCAAAAACACGAGAGCATTTTTACCTCAGTAAAAGTTCAGAAAAATAACTCGGTAATGCTTTCCACTCTAGAAGGTACAACTTTAGGTGTTTGGGTATCGCATGGTGAAGGTAAATTTAACTTGCCTTATGCAGAAGAGCAATACAATATTGTAGCTAAATATGGTTACGAAAGTTACCCTTCAAACCCTAATGGTTCTGACTTTAACACGGCCATGATGTGTGACAAAACAGGCAGACATTTGGTGATGATGCCACACATTGAGCGCAGCACTTTCCCATGGAATTGGGCGCATTACCCTGAACGTAAGGATGAAGTTTCTCCTTGGATTGAAGCATTTGTAAATGCACGATTGTGGATTGAGCATAAGAAATAATGGAGGAAGAAAGGTTCGGATTTAATGCCGAACCTTTCTTATCTCATTAAGAATTCACATCCTTTTATTAAACATATAATTTAACTTTCTTCGTAATATGTTAATGCATAATATCATGTTTGCCATAGTATTATTACTACTCATCGGTGGTATGGGTTGGGTTATTTACAAACTAGAGTTTAAACAACGTAAAAAGAATAACTAGTTCTGTCTTGTTATATTCCCTAAAAACTTAACATAGAATAATGTTTTTAAGCCATATTTTCGCCTTTAGTTATGAGTAAAGAAAACAAAATAGCACAATTTAACCCCAACGATATTGGGAGTGCCGATAACAATATTTTTGGTTTACCATTTGAACCAGCTGATGCATCATTGGTAATCATTCCTGTGCCATGGGAAGTTACGGTATCATATAGTGCAGGTACTGCTGATGGTCCGGCTGCGGTATATGACGCATCATACCAAGTAGATTTATACGACCCATTTGTGGAAGATGCTTGGAAGCTCGGCATTGCTATGCAACCGGTAAGCAAAAAGATAAAATCAACCAGCAATAAGTTGCGTAAAAAAGCCGAGAAGTATATTGACATGTATGCTGAAGGTAAATCTGCAGAGAAAAATGCAAGCATGAAATCCATTAAAAACGAGGTGGACGAGGCATGTAAAGACCTAAATAAATGGGTTAAAAAAGAAGCCTTAAAACAAATGGATAAAGGGAAAATTGTTGCGCTTTTAGGTGGCGACCACAGCACACCGCTTGGATTAATGCAAGCTTTAGCAGAGAAACACGAGAGTTATGGTATTTTACAAATTGATGCACATGCTGATTTACGTGATGCTTACGAAGGTTTTGAATTTTCACATGCTTCCATTATGTTTAATGCGTTAAAAATTGAGCAAGTAAGTAAGTTGGTGCAAGTGGGTATCAGAGATTATTGCCAAGATGAAAAAGACATTATTGATTCATCAAAACGTGTGGAAACATTTTTTGACAGTGACATCAAAACACAACAATACGAAGGTAAATCGTGGACCAAAATATGTGATGACATTATAGGCTCATTGCCGAAAAAAGTATATTTAAGTATTGATATTGATGGCTTAGATCCAAAACTTTGTCCGAATACAGGTACTCCGGTTCCGGGTGGTTTTGAATTTGAACAAGTGGTTTACTTAATTAAAAAAATGGTGGAAGCTAAAAAGCAAATCATAGCATTTGATATAAACGAAGTAGCTCCAGGTAAAGATGAATGGGATGCCAATGTAGGCGCTCGTTTATTATATAAAGTAAGTAACATGTGTTTGTTATCTAATGGGGTAAAAGCTACTTAAAACATAAAATAAAATAATTTAAACGGATGATACGATTAGTATCATCCGTTTTCTACTACTGGTGGTTTGTTAAATTTAAGAATTACAGGTCAACCCAAAAGTAAATTGAAACCATTGGAGACGTATCAGATAGCAACAGCATGCTCTTTTATTAATCTTAATAAGACTTGTTGATGCTTGTGATGCGAGAATCATGAATTATTATCGAGTACAACAGTAACATCTATCATCCTCATAAAAACTTTTTCCTGTTTTATTTCTTATATTTATACTAACAAATCAAGAAACATGAATAAATTTATACTTGGCTTATTGGGTTTAACTTTTGCTCTTGGTCTTTTGCATTCGTCATGTCAAAAATCATCAAACAAATATTCAGACACTTTAATTTATGAAATGCAATCGTTGCAACGTGTTTATCATAACTGCAACATCGATTCGCCCGATTGTGCTCACATATCATATACCTATCCTTTATTTACATCACCGCAACCTTATGCTGATAGTTTAAATAATCTGGTGCTTACAATTTTTGGAGTAACCAAAAGTACAAGCCTAGAAAAATCGCAACATAATTTTATGGCCGAGTATGAAAAATTCAAAAAAGAGTTTAAAGACAGTGAACAAAGCTGGTATAGCCAAACAAATGTGACTGTACCTTTTCAAACAAATAATTTAGTATGTGTTAGTGTTGAGATGGACGATTATACCGGTGGTGCACATGGCATGTATTCTACCATTTACAGTAATTATTATAAACCTAAAAACGAAATACTCACTCTGCACAAACTATTCTCTGATAGTAACCTTAAAAAGCTATTAAGCATTGCTGAAACAGATTTTAGAACAGCCAATGAGTTAACCATTAAAGCAAATTTAGATGATGCTGGATACTGGTTTAAGGATAATAAATTTCATTTAAGCGACAATTTTGTACTAACCAATGATGGCGCTACTTGGCTTTTTAACCCATACGAGGTGGCTTCATACGCACAAGGCACTATAGAATTATCAGTGAGTAAGAAAGAGTTACTTCCTTTGTTGAACCCCACTTACACAAACCTTTGGGAATAAAATGACAATTCTTTTATTTAATTTAAAGGTTAGATACTTAAATTGTGCTGCTAAAAATAATACCCCTTAAAACAGATGAATCA
>CALPIR020000125.1 GCA_943323675.2 Chitinophaga pinensis
GAAAGCACAGTAGAGTAATGGTCACTTACGTTCATTACAATTCCCACAATTCCGTTTTCACTAATTACACCCATCTCCCTTTCTATACCATGTAATCTGCCACGGTTTAAAGTAATGTAATTATTACGTTTGGTTACTGAATTGTTTACTACTTGTGCCGATATATAATCGTATTGCTGTTTATAAACTGTATCGTTTATACTACTTGTGCTAACGTTATTTTGGTAGTAGGAAGTAATTTGTTGGGAACGCAATCGCGCATTTTCTAACTGTAAGCTATCATTAACTCTTCGTAAATTAAAATACTCGTGGGTGTTACTTACCCCATTGTAAAAGTTTCCTGCTACGCCATTGGTATAATTCAGAAAACTTGCCTTTTGATAATTATTAAATCGAAATAAGATTATAAACGCAACAATCTCCAATACAAAGAAGATGAAAAATACATGATACCTGTATATGAAAAAGATAAGATTGCGCATCTATATAAAAATCGAAATTATAGGTGTAGAAATTCGAAACATTATGATTATTTCTATTTGAAACATTCAAAAACGAAGTTCTGGTTAAGTAATTTCGTATTAATTACGTCATTAAAAATTTAAAGTTTTTCAAGTTCTTTAGGGCCATGCCTGTTCCACGAACAACTGCACGAAGTGGATCTTCAGCAACATGAACAGGTAGTTTTGTTTTGGCGGCAATACGCTTATCCAATCCGCGTAATAGAGCTCCTCCACCAGTAAGATATAAACCCGTTGAGTAAATATCAGCCGATAGTTCTGGTGGTGTTAATTCCAATGCACGTAATACAGCCTCTTCTATTTTAGAAATAGATTTATCTAAAGCTGCAGCTATTTCGCTGTAGCTTACTGTAATTTGTTTTGGAATACCAGTCATTAAATCGCGACCATTAACGGCAAAATCAGGTGGTGCATTCTCTAATTCTGTTAGTGCAGCTCCTACTTCAATTTTAATACGCTCTGCAGTACGTTCACCTACTAAAAGATTATGTTGTCTGCGCATGTAATCTAAAATGTCTTCTGTAAATTCATCACCAGCAACACGAATGGATTGATCGCATACAATACCTGCCAAAGCTATAACAGCAATTTCTGTTGTACCTCCTCCAATATCAATGATCATGTTACCCATTGGTTCAAAAACATCAATACCAATACCAATAGCCGCAGCCATTGGTTCGTGTATCAAATAAACCTCTTTGGCGCCTGCACGTTCTGCACTGTCTCTAACTGCACGTTTTTCTACTTCTGTAATGCCCGAAGGGATACAAATTACCATACGCTGTTGAGGCTTAATTAATTTGCTTCCTTGAGGTATCATTTGAATCATCCCACGAATCATGTGTTCTGCAGCGTTAAAATCTGCAATAACACCATCTTTAAGCGGACGAATGGTTTTTATATCCTCGTGAGCCTTTCCGTGCATTTGCTGTGCCTGACTACCAACGGCAATAACATTACCTGTTTTGCGATTGATAGCAATGATTGATGGTTCATCAACAACCACCTGATCCTTATGTATTATCAAGGTATTAGCAGTACCTAGGTCGATGGCTAAATCTTGTGTTAAGAAGCTAAAAACTCCCATATTATGTCTAAATCGTTAAGTGCGTTTATATAGCTTGCAATATAAAAATATATTTAGCATTTCATGTGGCTTATTATCCACCTTTTTTTCAGCATGTTATTTTGAGCCAAATATGCTAAAAATAGCATGTCGTCAATACCTGCTAATTCTAATGTTTAAAGTGTCTTATTCCGGTAAAGTACATCGCTATTTGATGTGCGTTACAATAGTTGATACTTAATTCATCTTTAATAGAGCCACCTGGTTGTATTACAGCGTCAATACCCTCCGCCCCAGCTATCTCTACACAATCTGGAAAAGGGAAAAATGCATCACTAGCCATTACAGCTCCTTGTAAACTAAATCCGTATTCTTTTGATTTGCTTATGGCACCCTTTAAGGCATCGATACGAGATGTTTGCCCACAACCAATTCCTACCAATTGTTTATTCTTTACCAAAACTATGGTGTTACTTTTCGTGTGTTTAACAATGATATCAGCAAACAACATATCGGAAATTTGTTGATTACTGGCTGTTTTAGTAGTTACCAACTTTAAATTTTCTACAGTTAATAACACGGTATCTTTGTCCTGTTCTACAACACCATTTAAAAGGCTTCGAAACTGCTTTCCTGCTGGGATCTTTCCTTTTTGAACCAATAATATTCTATTCTTTTTGCTTTGCAAAATTTCCAAAGCTTTACCTACAAAACCTGGTGCGATAAGTACTTCCATAAACAATTTATCAATTTCTAATGCGGTTGCTTCATCAATAGGTTGGTTTGATGCAATAACACCACCAAATGCAGAAGTTGGATCACCTGCTAATGCATCAATATACGCTTGAGAAATACTACTACGCGTTGCAACTCCGCAAGGATTATTGTGTTTAATTATAGCAGCAGTTGGCTCACTAAAATCACTAATTAAACTTAATGCTGCATCTACATCTAAGAGGTTATTGTATGAAAGCTCTTTACCATGAACTTGTTCAAACAATTCGTTTAAATGACCGTAGTATACCCCCTTTTGATGAGGGTTTTCGCCATAACGTAATGTTTTAGCAGGAGCAACACTAGCTTTAAATGCAGTAGTGATCTCTTTATCAAAATATTGAAAAATTAACCCATCATAATGAGAAGTGGTATGAAAAGCTTTTGTAGCGAACTGCCTGCGTTGCTCAAGTGTGGTTGACCCATTTTGATTTATGATAATATCTGAAACAACAGAAAAATCTGATTTGTTACAAACTATTAACGTGTCGTTGAAGTTTTTGGCTGCAGCACGAATCAAAGAAACCCCTCCAATATCAATTTTTTCAATAATTGTTGATTCATCAGCAGTTGATTTAACTGTTTCTTCAAAAGGGTATAAATCAACTACCACTAAATCTAAGAATGGAATAGCAAATTCAGCTACCTCTTTTTGGTCTTGCTCATTATTTCTGCGGGCTAAAATACCTCCAAAAACCTTAGGATGAAGTGTCTTTACTCTACCACCCAAAATGCTTGGATAACCTGTTAAGTCTTCCACACGATTCACCGGAATACCTAATTTCTCAATAAACTCTTGTGTTCCTCCAGTTGAGTAAATATTTACCCCTTGCTGGTGTAATGTTTTAGCTAAAACATCTAAGCCATCTTTATAAAATACTGAAATTAAGGCGTTGGTGATTTTGCAGGACTCTTGCATAAATATTGGATTGATTTTTTGGAGCCGCGAAAGTACATTAAGAAATTGGTATTTTGAGAAGCAGCAAACAGTATTTTTTAAAAAATAAATCTATACCAATTCTATTAAATCACATTTACCTCAGGGGTAATGGTAACGCCAAATTTTTGCTGCACGCTTGCTTGTATATCCATGGCCAATTGCCAAATCTCACTGCCAGTTGCACCACCATAATTAACCAATACCAATGCTTGGTCTTTATGAGATCCTACATTTCCAACAACCTTTCCGCGCCAACCGGCTTGCTCAATTAACCATCCTGCAGCCACTTTAATGTTTCCCGAGCTTGCCGGATAACCAACAATTGTAGGATAATCAATTTTTAGTGCGTTAAATTGTGCTGCAGGAATCTCCGGATTTTTAAAAAAACTACCTGCATTACCCAAAACCTTGGGATTAGGCAACTTACTTTCTCTTATATGAACCACCGCATCACTAACCTCTTTAACTGTAGGGTTGGTAATTGTTTTCTCTGCCAAAACTTGTTGTATAGCACCATAAGAAACGTTGCAAACAGGGTGTTTGGTAAGCTTAAAAGTTACAGAAGATATAATGTATTTACCCTTCGCTTCTTGTTTAAATATACTCTCTCTGTATCCAAATTTACAGTCGCTATTGGAAAATTTTACCATATCACCAGAAGCTATTTCAACAGCTTCCAAGCTATCAAACGTATCTTTAATCTCTACACCATACGCGCCAATATTTTGCATTGGAGCTGCACCAACACAACCAGGTATTAAACTCAAATTTTCAACTCCACCTAACCCTTTTTCAATACAGTATAGCACAAAATTATGCCATACCTCACCTGCCATGGCCTTTATCCAAACATGGTTCTCATTTTCAGAAACCAATTCTATTCCCTTTAAATTCATTTTAATTACCATGCCATCAAAGTCGCCAGTAAGTAAAACGTTACTTCCACCACCAAGCACCAAAATGTTTCTATCACTTAAATTAAAAGCTGCACAAAATATACACAGTTCTTCTACCGTATTAATTACCACAAACTCCTTTGCTTTGGCATCAATACCAAATGTGTTAAACTCTTTTAGCGATATGTTCTGCTGAATGTTCATCTCGTTGGCAAATAAACAAAAGCCTTTTAAAATACCATGCTAAATTTTCAAATACTATATTTGTCAGCGTGAATATAAAGTTGCCGCACATCAGCTTACTTTTAAAAAGACTGCTACTAGCCTTTGGCTTATACACTTTTTGTAGAATATTTTTTTTCATTACCTACTTTCAAATATTTTCAACACAACCCATAACTAAAATTATTTTAGCTTTTATTTCGGGTATTTGGTTTGATACATCAGCAATAGCCTATTCTTTTGGATTGGTCGTATTGATGCATATAATCCCTTTATCTGTAAGAAATGAAAAAGCTTATCAATTTGCCATAAAGTTACTGTTTATGTTGGCTGTATTTTTAGGGCTGACGTTAAACTTTATAGACATTGGATATTTTACTTTTAGTGGAAAAAGAAGTGGCTTTGAATTGCTAAAAATGCAAAGTGCACAAAATGTATCGCCATTAGTTTATTTAATTGATTATTGGTATTTGCTACTTATACTTATTACTATTTTAATTATCACTTGGCACATATTTCCAAAGCTTAAAATTGTAAATAATAAATCACCTAAAAGCAATAAACTAGTTGAGTTTGGTTTGATGCTACTCATGATAGGTTTAACTTTTTTAGGCGCAAGAGGCAGCATAGGATTGAAGCCGTTAAACACTTTAGATGCGGCTAAAATTGCTGGAGCAGAGTTAATGCCATTAACATTAAATACACCATTTCAAATGTTAATGACCATTGAACAAACTGGGGTTGATGAAAAAAACTACATGTTAGAGACTGAAGCCAATAACCTATTCAACCCAAGCCATACCAACTTAAATAAACAAGCAACACCAGGTAAAAATGTAGTGCTTATTATTTTAGAAAGTGTGGGCAAAGAGTACGTTGGTTTTTATAATAAAGGCAATGGATATACCCCATTTTTAGATTCGCTGATGCAATTAAGCGAGGTATACATGAATGCCTATGCAAACGGTAAGCGAAGTATTGAAGGTATACCCGCAATTACTGCATCAATGCCTAGTTTAATACCTGGCGATTATATTAATAGCTTTTATCAAACAAACAAATTACATAGCATTGGGTATTACCTTGCCAATAGTGGATATCAAAATTCATTTTATCATGGTGGTAAAAACGGCACCATGAGTTTTGATAGGTTTATAGCGAATACCCAAGCTGGAACTTATTACGGGCTTAATGAATACCCAAATAAGAAAAAAGACTTTGATGGACATTGGGGTATTCCCGATGAACCATATTTACAATACGTAGCTCATGAGTTAACAGCAAAGAAACAACCATTTTTCTCTACTGTTTTTACCCTTTCATCTCATCATCCTTATGAGGTGCCTATGAAGTATAAAAACAAATTTAAAGGTGGACCATTGCCCATACACGCTACAGTAGAATATACTGATTATGCAATAAGAAACTTTTTTGAAACAGCTAAAAAGGAGCCATGGTATGGTAATACTATTTTTGTTTTTACGGCCGATCATAGCAGTGAGAATACGTTAGCATATTACCAAACAGCACAAGGTAAATATGCCATACCACTGTTTGTATTTGATGCAGCAAAAATGCAAAAAAAGAATGAACCATTGTTGGTTCAAGAAACTATTGATCACCTTGGAATAATGCCTTTAATATTAAATAAAGTTACAGCCACAAAAACAACGTACTTTAGCTTTGCAAGTAATGGAGCTATTCAATTTGACGGTGGCCTATATCAATTCATACAACATCCTTATGTATTAAAATTTGATGGCACCAAAAGTGTTGAATTTTATGATTTAAATAACGACAGTTTGATGCTAAATAACCTAATAGAAAACAAAACGGCACCTATACAAAAGGTGCAGGAAATAGAAAAATATTTACAGGCTGTCATTCAACAATACAACCACAAATTAATTACTAATAAAACGTATTAGTTACTTTTTGCTACGCATACGATAAAGGGCAACTACGCAAATTATAATAAGTATTAAACTGCCTGCAAGGTCTAAAAATAAAGCTGATTTCATCCGTTTAAAAGTTCTTTTTTAAGTTTTTGGGTAAGTCCATTTACCACTAGTTCATATGAATGATCAATCAATTCAAACACAAGTTTATCCGTTACATCTTGATTGAACACCACCGTATTCCAATGCATTTTATTCATGTGAAAACCAGGTGTAACAGCTGAATATTGAGATCTTAATTCTAATGCATAATCGGGGTTGCATTTTAAGTTGCAACTATTGGGTTCACTAAAACTGGTTAAAGCAAACATCTTTCCCATTACTTTATACACTAATGTATCCTCATCAAAAGGTAAGGTTTCAACACTCCCCTTTTTAGCTAAACAATAATCTCTGAATACCTCAATATTCATGA
>CALPIR020000126.1 GCA_943323675.2 Chitinophaga pinensis
ACATTAAAGCCCGAATAAAATTCGGGCTTTGTGTTTTAACAACCTGCTATATTTTTAATGTGCGCTCGTATATCGTTGGGCACTGTATCCTTCTCTAGTGTTTTATCATCCAGCAATACCAATACAACTTAGGCCTTGGCAACGCAATCGCCATTGTCATAAAACAACAAACGACTTAGCCCAAAGCTTGCTTTTTTAATGTAAGTGCTGCCACTTATTAGGGTAACATTTCCAGTGTAATTTTTACTGCTGCCGTGTTTGGTCGTTAATGTTAAATTAGGCTAAAGCATCAATTACATCTTGTTTGGTTATGATGTGGGTATCGCCAACCAAATTACGCATCAATACAGCATTGTTATCTTTGCTAATTAGCTTTGATACTTCTTCTAAACTGGTTTCAGGGTGCACAAATGGAAATGGTTTTTGAATAACAGCATCAACACTTGCCGATTTTAATTCAGGATGTTCAATTAGTTTGCTGTACAAGTGTGAATCGTTTAATGAACCCACAAATTCGCCTGCAGCATCAATAACTGGAATTTGAGAAATATCAAACTTGCGCATTTTACTTACTACATCGCATAAATTATCACTAATGTTTGCAGTAACTAGTTTTAAATGTTTGTGACCTTCAATTAAATCAATCGCTTTAGGGTGATTATTTACCAAAAACCCTCTATCGCGCATCCAATCATCGTTAAACATTTTACCCAAATAACGTGTGCCGTGATCGTGAAAAATCACAACAACTAAGTCACCAGGTTTAAACATTTCACGCATTTGCATCAAACCTGCTAGGGCACTTCCGGCCGAATTGCCTCCGAAAATTGCTTCCTCGCGAGGTATCCTGCGGGTCATAATAGCAGCATCTCTATCTGTTACTTTCTCAAAATGATCAATAACGCTAAAGTCTACATTAGCAGGTAAGAAGTCTTCGCCTATCCCTTCTGTGATGTATGGATAAATTTCGTTCTTATCTAAAATACCAGTCTCTTTGTATTTTTTAAATATAGATCCGTAGGTATCAATCCCTAATATTTTGATGTTTGGATTTTTTTCTTTCAGGTATTTACCCGTTCCACAAATGGTTCCTCCTGTACCAACACCTACAACCAAGTGTGTAATTTTACCTTCTGTTTGTTCCCAAATTTCAGGACCTGTTTGTTCGTAGTGCGCCTGTGTGTTGCTTAAGTTATCATACTGATTAGGTTTCCACGAATTCGGAATTTCTTTTTCTAAACGCGATGAAACTGAATAATACGAACGTGGATCTTCGGGGTCAACATCTGTTGGGCAAACAATTACATCTGCGCCAAAGGCCTTTAATGCGTCTACCTTTTCTTTACTTTGTTTATCTGTTGTGGTAAAAACACAACGGTAACCTTTTATTACAGCGGCAATGGCTAAGCCCATTCCTGTATTTCCACTTGTTCCTTCAATAATGGTATAGCCAGGTTTTAATTTTCCTGCTTTTTCAGCATCTTCAATCATCTTTAAGGCCATACGGTCTTTAATTGAATTGCCAGGATTGGTGCTTTCAATTTTTGCAACAACTGTGCAAGGTAAATCTTTGGTTATTTTATTTAATTGTACCATTGGTGTATTTCCAATGGTTTCGAGTATGTTTTTATGCCACATGGGTGCAAAGATAAGTTTAATTTTTTATTAGGCGGTGGGTTAACAAACAGGGATTAAAGTTTAATTATTATCCATATTAAATGGCTGCCAAAAACAATACCACCATAAATTGTGCCCGGTTAGTAATAATAGCTTTGATATTACACGCAGTTTTTCTTACTTGTGCTTGTTATTACCCGGTTTAATAACCATTAATAGTTTTAAGATTATGAAAACGAAAGAAGAGATTGTGAAAGATTGGTTGCCCCGTTACACTGGCTTACCATTGGAATCGTTTGGTGAATATATTTTGCTCACAAATTTTGCAAACTATATAAATCTATTTGCAGAAAAATTTAATGTAGATGTAATGGGGACTGATAAACCCATGCAAACTGCAACAGCCGAAAATATTACCATCATAAATTTTGGTATGGGCAGCGCAATGGCTGCTACAGTTATGGACTTGCTATCTGCAATAGAACCTAAAGCTGTTTTATTTTTGGGTAAGTGTGGCGGTTTAAAAAAGAATACCCAATTGGGCGATTTAATATTGCCAATTGCTGCCATTAGGGGCGAGGGCACAAGTAATGATTATTTGGTTCCTGAAGTGCCTGCATTGCCATCTTTTAGGTTGCAAATGGCCGTATCGGCAAGCATAGTAAGGCATAATAAAGATTATTGGACTGGCACTGTTTATACCACCAACCGCAGGGTTTGGGAGCATGATGAAAAGTTTAAAGATTACCTACGCAGTACCCGTGCTATGGGCATTGATATGGAAACTGCTACTATTTTTGTGGTAGGCTTTATTAATAAAATACCTAAAGGTGCATTGTTACTTGTTAGCGATAACCCCATGACTCCTGAAGGTGTTAAAACATCTAAAAGCGACCAATCAGTTACCTCAAAATTTGTAGAAACTCACCTTGCTATTGGTATTGATGCACTAAAAGAATTGCGCGACTCTGGAGAATCGGTTAAACATTTACGTTTTGAGTAATAACCTGGTTTACGTTTATTGGTTGTAAATGTTTATCTCAGTGTTCGCAACGATTTGTAAAAGCGCTTTGCGTTTAGTGCTTACTGGGAGCGAAAGTGGTTTTAGGTTAATTATGCTCTTTAGGATACTTTTTACACCTCAAGCTGTAAAAAAAATAAACTTAACTATGTTTGAAAAGTGATTAGCATTTGCTTAAAGTTGAAATTGAATATTTATGATAATTGATTTAAGAAGTGATACAGTAACCAAACCCACTACAGAAATGTTGCAAGCCATGATGGCAGCAACTGTTGGTGATGACGTTTATGGTGAAGATACAACGGTGAATGCATTAGAACATCAATTGGCCAATGATTTTGGCATGGAGGCGGGGTTGTTTTGCCCAACAGGAACCATGACAAACCAAATTGCCATTCGTGTACAAGCTAGGCCTGCAACCGAAGTTATTTGTGCAGATAATGCGCACGTATTTAAATATGAGGGTGGGGGAATTGCCGCCAACACAGGGGCACAAGCTCGTTTGGTTGCAAGTACTTATGGTAAAATAAGTGCACCTCAAATTGCAGAGGTGATAAATGCTGAAGATGTTCATTTTCCTAGAACAGCTTTAGTTTGTTTAGAAAACACCAGTAACCGTGGTGGTGGAAGTATTTATACATTGGCCGAAATGAATGAAGTTGCCAATTTATGTAAACAACATAAATTGCCTTTGCACCTTGATGGGGCGCGTATTTATAATGCCTTAGCAGAGGGGGACTACACGTCAAAACATTTAGGTAATATTTTTAATAGCATTTCTGTTTGTTTAAGTAAGGGCCTTGGTGCTCCAGTAGGTTCTGTATTGCTGGGTAGTAAAGAGATGATTCATGAAGCAAAACGTGTACGCAAATTAATGGGTGGCGGCATGCGTCAGGCCGGATATTTGGCGGCAGCGGGTATATATGCGCTTAAGCACCATGTTGCAGGTTTAAAGCAAGATCACCAGCATGCCAAACAAGTTGCCGATGTGTTGTGCAATAATAATTTAGTAGTAAGCATGATGCCCGTGGTTACCAATATCATCATATTTAAATTGAAAGATGCCAATACAGCCGATGCGTTGCAGCAACAGCTAAAACAACAACACATATTGGCCAATAAAGTATCTGCAACAGAGTTGCGTTTTGTTTTTCATTTAGATGTAACGCCTACTATGGTAAATACACTATGCAGTGTAATGGAAACATTTAAAGGGTAAGTAAATATCATTTAGGGGCTAATGCAGCGTAGGTTATTCCTCTATTTAATTTTTTAAAATAGTACCATATGTGTTATGCTACTTCTGCTGTTTTAAAGGCATCAATGGTTAAAAAAGAGTTTGATGCTGCTTTTTTACAAACTGATTTTGAAGATAAAATTGTTGCGCAAAACAATGATGAGGAATTGCGCATGTATCATATCAATGGGTTTACTTTTGGCAAAATTCCTGTTATAACCAACCACCAACCACATTTGGTGCAAGGTTATCATTGGGGGTTAATACCTACGTGGGTAAAAGATGAACAAAGTGCGAATGACCTGCGCAAGATGACATTAAATGCAAAGTCAGAAACCATTTTTGAAAAGCCTTCATTTAGAGATGCAGCCAAAACAAATCATTGTGTAGTTTTAGTTTCTGGTTTTTATGAATGGAAAACTGTTGGTAAAGAAAAAATACCGCATTACATCTATTGTCCTGATATGCCAATAATGCCATTAGCAGGCTTGTATTCAACATGGAAAAATCCATCAACACAAACCTCCATAAATACAGTAACTATACTTACCACCGAGGCAAACGAGCTAATGGCAGAAATACACAATGCCCAAAAACGCATGCCTGTTATATTGCCAAAATCCAATATTGCTAAGTGGCTTGATACCGAATACACGAAGCAAGATTTATTACTACCATTTGATGCCAATGCCATGCGAGCACACGAAATAAGTAAACTAATTACAGCGCGCAACCAAAATACCAATGTGCCTGAAGTATTGATGCCTTCGAAAAAATCCCTTTTTTGAAATGATAAAGGTATTACCCTGCGCCCTATTCAATAACCCCGAAATGTAATTTTGTTTAGTTCTTATCAATTAATTTTTTCAAGCTTAAAACAAGTTAATGCGCTATAGTAAATGTATTGAACAATGCGATAGCATAAGTTTGGTTTGATGCGCATAAAAAAATACGTTTGAGGCTTAAAGCAAGTCTCAAAGACTTCAATTCAGCAATACTTTAGCATTTATTAAACAGCAATATTTACCAATAGTAATTTATTAATGTGCTCATTTATCATTTGAAATAGTGATTTAAGGTAACCTCATTTTGTTTTTATAAGCCTGATTTTTAGTTAAGGCAAAACACCAACCCAGTAATTGCTAAAATAATTAGCACAAACCTGTTTGTTATTTGCTAATTTTGTTGGCATATATGGCAGTGCTTAAATTATACGATACAATTACGCTTGATATTTATTCTGCCCTATCTGAATCGGTGCTAGAGTTACCGTTTATAGAGGGCGGTATTAGTGCAGGTTTTCCTTCGCCTGCGCTGGATTTTATTGATTTAAAAATAGACCTCAACAAACATGTGGTTAAACATCCATCTTCTACCTTTTATGGTAGGGTAAAGGGCGTTTCTATGATAGATGCAGGAATACATGATGGTGATTTATTGGTAATTGATAAAAGTTTAGAACCCAAACACGGCAAAATAGGCGTGTGTTACATTGATGGAGAGTTTACAGTAAAACGTATCTTTATTAAAAATGGTGAGCTTTGGTTAATGCCTGCAAATTCTGCTTACGAGCCTATTCGCATTACTCCAGAAAATGAATTATTGGTATGGGGTATTGTTACCCACGTAATAAAAGCCTTTTAACATGTTTGCATTAGCTGATTGTAATAACTTTTATGCTTCATGCGAACGTGTTTTTCGTCCTGATTTAATTGGTAAACCTGTGGTTGTTTTATCAAACAACGATGGTTGTGTAATAGCACGTAGTAACGAGGCCAAAGTATTGGGAATACCAATGGGTGCGCCCGCATTTGACTTTGAGGCGCTGTTTATTAAGCACCAGGTGCAGGTGTTTTCGGCAAATTTTGCTTTGTATGGCGACATGAGTAACCGTGTAATGGATATTTTGGGTGAATACACACCTGAAATGGAAATTTACAGCATTGATGAAGCCTTTTTAAAGTTGCAAGGATTTAAGTATGTAGATTTACATGCCTATGGGTTAAACATGCAGAAGCGTGTTACCAAAAGTACGGGTATACCTATAAGTGTTGGCATTGCACCAACAAAGTCGTTGGCTAAAATTGCCAATAAAATAGCGAAGAAATTTGCGCAACAAACACGCAGTGTACACATTATAAACAGCGATGAAGTGCGCATTAAAGCACTTAAATGGACAAAAGTTGAGGATGTTTGGGGTATAGGAAGGCAACATGCCAAACGGTTGTGTGCACTTGGCGTAAATAATGCGTTTGATTTTGCGCAAATGGACAAAGATTGGGTTCAAAAATACATGTCAATAGTTGGGTTGCGCCTGCACCAAGATCTAAATGGGATACCAACTTTAGATTTAGAGGAAGTACAACCCAAAAAGAACATTGCCACCACACGTTCATTTGATAAAAACTTTACCACACTTGATGAGCTAAAGGAACGTGTAACCACCTTTGCAGTGAGTTGTGCCGAAAAGTTACGGAAGCAGGGGAGTTGTTGTAACTCGCTTTCTGTTTTTGTGCATACCAACAGGTTTCGCAATGATTTGCCTCAATATGCGCGCAGCATTGTTGTACAATTACCCTTTGCCAGCAACTCAAACTACGAATTGGTAAAGTATGCAAACATTGCCCTAGAACGTATTTACAAACTAGGTTATCACTACAAAAAAGCGGGCGTAATTGTATTGGACTTTACTCCAGAAGATGCCACGCAGTTAACCATGTTTGGAAACGGCAACCCCAATCATACGGCTATTATGCAAACAATAGACAAACTGAATGCCTTGTATGGCCGACAAAAGATTAAGCTCGCCTCGCAAGATTTAAAGCGCATGTGGGTTATGAAACAAGAGAAACTATCACCACGATACACCACTAATTTAAAGGATATTATTACCGTGAAATGTTAAAATA
>CALPIR020000127.1 GCA_943323675.2 Chitinophaga pinensis
AAAACGCCAAGTACCAAAAGTGCGACAAAGCCGCGTTTGATATGGGGGACAGAGTTGATAAAAATCATTGCAAATCGAATAAAATGTAGTAAAATTGTCAATTACAAAAATGCGACAATTTAATGAACAAGTATACCAATTTTTTCAAACCCCAATTAAAAGACTACAATAAAACACATATGAACATTCTTTACCCTTCACTGAAAAAGCTTTGCCTAGTTATGGCTTGGCTAACACTTGTCATGTCGGCTAGTGCACAGAGCATCAACAATTATGTTTTTAGTACCAACAACACTTCATCGCTAAATCGAACTGCAGGTAGTTTGATTGATGACGTTGATATGAATACAGGTACAACCACCTTGATAGGAGGTTCACAAAACAACTTCACATCCAATCCGCTTCAAAATATCGGGTTCGATTTTTATGTTAACGGCACCCGTACAACTCAGTTTAATACTACAAGTAACGGCTGGGTTGGTATAGGCAATTTCGCGATTGCTGGTCAAGGATTTTTAGCTGCAACTGGTATAAAACTTGCACCATTAGTGGGGGCAACAACGTCAATTGGAACCAGTTCAATTGGCCGTGTACACAGCAAAGTTGTAGGTGCTCAACCCAATCGCGTCTTGGTAATAGAGTTCTTACGAATGGCTATACAATCAAATGTTGTAAACGATACCAATACATTTCAAGTTCGCTTATACGAAGCAACTGGAGCCATTGAATATGTTTATGGCCAAATGAAAGTATCTTCTGGTGCTCCACTGAGTTTTAATGTGGGTTTTCAGTTCACCACTACAGCATACCAACATGTTAACACTTCAACACATGTAGCATCTACATCAAACAGTACAGCAAATACTTTTGCTACTACCGGAGCAATGGCTGGTTTAAATGGACCAACAGCTGGTAGTCAGAGATCTTACAGTTGGGAGCCTAATCCAATTAATGATGCAGGAAGTGTAACAGCATCAGCAATAACTACAAATAGTATGACCTTATCTTGGAATAACGTAGCCAACGAAGTGGGTTATGCCTTGTATAGATCTTCGGATGGAGGTGTCACATATACTTATGTTACCACTACAGCAACCAACATTACCACATACAATGCAATAGGGTTATCAGCTAACACAACATACAATTGGCGAGTTTACTCCATTCGTGAAAGTATTTCTGCTCCTGCAGATGGTGTTGCAACTACTTCAGCCGCAATTAAATTTATTACAATAGCCAGCGGTAATTGGAGCGATCCTGCAATATGGCTTGGTTCAATAGTACCAAGTGCTCAAGATTCTGCAGAAATTTCGGTATCACATAACGTAGTTTTAGATGCAGCAACCATATCATCAGGAACTTTAATTGTAAAAGGTACTTTGTCTTATTGGGCAACAGCAACCCAACAAACATTTACTGCTAATGGTGATGTTATAATTGAATCAGGTGGAACTTTTACTGCGGGTGCTGCTAATTATGCGCCACCTTTCGGAAATCCTTTCAGGTTAAATATTGGAGGGAGTGTAGCAAACGCAAATGTTTCGGGAAATTTGATTGTAAATGGTAACCTTGATTTGTCAGGAACAGGAACTGCGGTTCAAGTAGGTTTTTACGGAACTCAAAACGCAACAGTTACAGGTAGTGGAACAACCTGCGAATTACCTTTCATTTTGGTTGACAAAAATGTAGTTGCTAACACAATTGAAGTGTTTAGAATATACACCCAACCACAACCAAATACTTATTTTGCAAATACACAACGCATTGGAGTAGCTTCAGGAACACTTAAAATTTCGGCTGCGGTTGTTACAAACTCTTTTTCAACCAACAACTTACAATTTACTTCTACCGTAAACGGCCGTTTGTGGTTGAACAATTCAGGAATTAACTTAGGGATGCATCCATCTGCCACAGTAGGTCAAATGTTTTTAATTGGTGAATTAAGAATTGATGCAGGAACGATAACAGTTGGAACAGGTAGTCAATCTCATTCAGTTACTACCAATGGAACAATTAGATTAAATGGTGGTACTCTAAATATTTTAGGAGGGCTACAGATACTTAATATTAACACCGCCTTACTTTATGTAGAGGGTGGTAGACTTACAATAGATCCTCAAGCAACTGCAAATTTGAATGCATTTACTACAGCATTTTTTGTAAACTCATCAGCTGGTTTTACATTTACAAGTGGTAGTATAGAAATTCTTGATCCACATGCTGCTGCAGGTGGAACTTCAATCAATATTGCATCTGGTGGTGTAAAGATAATAACTGGAGGAACATTTATTATTGGAAACGATGCTGCTATTCCTTCAGGAGGCGTATTTTCTACTACATCAGGTTTTGCAATTAATAGCGCTTACACAATTCCTAAGTTGGTTATTAAAAATAATATTCAAACATCGGCATCACGTTTCTGTCGCTTATTAAATAACTTAACAGTATCTGATAGTTTAATAGTAGCCACTGATGGTTACATTCAAACTGCATCAGCAACAGTAGGCTACACGTTAACAGTTTTAGGTCATGTTGCAAATAATGGCGCAATTGCAGGTGTTGCACCAGCCACTGCAGGAACAGGACTTGGTTTAATGAGTTTTGAAGGTACAAGCCAACAAACTGTAACAGGAACCGGATTAGCTCCAGCATTATCTGTTAAAATCGCAAATGCATCAAGCGTAACTTTTGTGAACAGCAATGCTTGGGCACTTGATTTAATTACATTACAATCAGGTAACGTTATTAATAATGCTGCATCATTAGCAATTGGTGGCGCAACTTATCGTGGTGATGTTATAATTGGTGGTTTAGACGAGGCAACAACAGCAGGAAGTTTTTTAGCAATCCCTGCCATCAATACTTCATTTGGCTCACCTAATTATACATATGGACCAGCTGCAAATACATTGCAAACAGGCTCGTTTAACGAAATGCCTGCAGGTGCAATTAGCATGGGAACTTTAACGGTTAACGATGTTCAGGGCGCAACCGCAAATAGAGCAGTATCTTTAGTTTTTGGTTTAAACCTAACTCAGGGAATTTTGAATATGGGTAACAATGCCCTTACATTAGGAACTACTGCACTAAACCCTGGAACATTAAATAGGACATCAGGACTTGTTCAACTTGGTTTAACAGGAAGTTTCACTCGTTGGTTCGCAGCGGCTAGTGCTCCAGTGTTTGATTATGCATTAGGTTTTCCTTTGAGCAACGGAACGAGCGAAAGATCAATGTTATTAAGTTTAAATGGGGGATCTCTAGCATCTGGTGGTAACTTAACTGTTCGTCATGCAAATGTGATAGGATTTACAGACATCTCTCCAACTTTTATAGAAGGAACCACAACTATAAATAGAAGAACCAATACGTACTGGAAATTATCTTCAACAGCCACTCCAGACATTGGAACAGGAAATACCCTCTCAATTAGAGCTATTGGTGCTGGTGTTGGAGCAATAACTAATGTTTCTCAACTTGCATTTGTAAAAGGTAATGCCGCATTGAACGGAACACATCAAGTTGGTACAGGAACAGTAACCATTCCAGAGACAAATAGAGATTTTAGTCAAGCCAACGTTTTAGGCGGTGCTATTTTTGATACACTATATATAGGTACTAATTCAGGTGTTAACCCACTATCGCCAACTATTATTGCCATTGCAACAGGTAATTGGAATAATACGGCCACTTGGGAAAACGGAATAATACCAACAATTAGCAATAGCGCAACAATTGCTACAGGTGTTAATGTTACAATTCCAACAGGATACACAGCTGTTTGTAATGGATTGAGTATTTCTACTGGTGCAACATTAACTGCTTCTGCAGGTACTTTAAATAATGGTGGAAGCATAATTAATGACGGAACAATGGCAGTTAGCGGTGCTACTGTAAATATTGTATCAAGTGCTAATAATGGTATTACCATTAATACAGGTGGTGTTGTAACAGTAAGTAGCGGTACAGTAAACATTGGAACAACAGGAGGAAGTAATCGAACTTTATTGGTTGATAATGGCGCGAGTTTAACAGTAACTGGAGGCACATTAAATATTAATGGAAATTTCGCAATAAACAATGGTTCTGCATTCAATCAATCAGGCGGTGATATTAATGTTGATGGTAACTCGGGTACAGCGGCTACAAGTACCGCTCAAGGAACACACTTAGTAAGTATTAACACCACTGCATTAAATTGTAGTGCAGGAAATCTAACTATTATTGATCCGCCACACAGTACAATCACTGCAGGAACAACTAACTCAATTAGAATTCAAGTTTCAACAGGTTCATTAACTGCATTTAGTGGTACTCATGCCGTTAGATTTGGTAATGGTACCAGTGCAGAAATAGGCAATACCAACGGATTTGTTATCAATACACGTAATACTGCTGGTATTATGCCACTTCAAAATGTGGTGGTTAACGCAGGTAGTGCAAGCGGCAGATGGGTAAGTACTTCTTATACATCAGGAACAGGTTCACATATTGAAGGAAATTTAACCATTAATACTGGTTGCGAATTCAGACATACCAGTGCAGCAATTTTTGCAGTTGGTGGAGATATTGTAAACAATGGAACACTTACTTGCGCAAGTCCACTAATTATGGGTGGAAATGGTTACATTATTAATAATGCACAAGCTATTGGTGGTGCTGGTACGTTTAGAAATTCAATAACAACTTCAACAGGAGCATTTACTAATTTAACTATCGACAACGGAAACTCATTAACCTTAAGTAGTAATAATCTTACTTTTGGTGTTAGTGGCGTTTTGGCTTTAGGTGCATTAAAAGTAATAACCAATAATAATACGATTGCACTTACATCTACAGGCTCTTTAACGCGCACCTCAGGATATGTTGTAGGTAACCTCGGAAAGTTTGTAGCCCTTGGTAGCAGTGTGGCACGTACTTTTGAAATAGGAACAGCTACAGATTATCTTCCAGTAACAGTTACCTATCCATCAGTTACAACTGCAGGAACAATAGCATTAGGAATAACAACAGGTGAGCATCCTCAAATTGCCACATCTTGTATTAACCCAGCAAAATCGGTTAATATGAACTGGAAGTTAGCTAATACGGGTACAGTAACCACTGGTGGTAATTACACATTCAACTTTACAACTGGTCAAGTAGATGCTGGAACTTTGTTATCATCAGCAAAATTATTTGTTTATGATGGTTCAGCTTGGAAAGTTGGCAGTACAGGAACATCAACAACAACTTCATTCACTGTTAATGGTCTTAATACTTATGGCGATGTTGCCATGGGAGAGATTACTCCAGTTCCTGCAACAGTAACAATAGCAGCTTCTGCAACATCAATATGTGCAGGAACAAACGTAACCTTTACCGCAACTTTAACAAATGGTGGAGATGCACCAACATATCAGTGGAAATTAAATGGTGTTAACACGGTAACCACTTCAACTTACGCTTCAAGTACATTAGCTAATAATGATGTTGTAACCTGTGCCATTGTCTCAAAT
Organism: Chitinophaga pinensis; assembly: GCA_943323675.2. Classification (GTDB taxonomy): domain Bacteria; phylum Bacteroidota; class Bacteroidia; order UKL13-3; family UKL13-3; genus UBA6183. The sequence continues at coordinate 5,499 of CALPIR020000127.1, forward strand.
AGTGCTTGTGTTAGTGTAACTAATGCAACATCAAATACCATTACCATGGTTGTAAGCCCGCTTACAGTAGGAGGCACTGTTACAGGCGGAACAACAGTTTGTTCTGGAAGTAACTCTGGATTATTAACTCTAGCTGGTCATACAGGTGCTGTTACCAAATGGCAAAGTGCAACTAATGTTGCATTTACAGGTGCAACAGATATTGTAAATACGGCAACAACATATACATCTGGAGCTTTAACCGTAAATACTTATTTCAGGGCTGTAGTTCAAAGTGGCGCTTGCGCTGCTGCTAATTCAGCATCAACATTAGTTACTATTGATGCGCCAAGTGTAGCAGGTTCAATAGCCGGAACAAGTACAGTTTGTTCAGGATCGCCTGCAGGTAACTTAACATTAAGCGGACATGTTGGAAGTGTAGTAAGATGGGAAAGCGCAGTTTCTCCGTTCGCTGTATTTTCACCAATTGCCAATACAACAACTACTCAAAGTGCAGGAAGCCCAACACAAACTACTCACTACCGTGCAGTAGTTAAAAATGGTTCTTGTGCTGAAGCTACTACGACAGCATTTATAATAACAGTAACACCAGCTAGTGTTGGTGGAACTGTAGCAAGCAACCAAACAATTTGTTTGGGTGGAACTGTTTCAGCATTAACACTATCGGGTAATGTAGGTTCTGTAACCAAATGGCAAAGTGCAAATAATGTTGCATTCACTGGTGCAATAGATATTGCAAACACTACAACAACATTAACTCCAACAGGTGTAACCACAACTACTTATTATAGAGCCGTTGTTACCAGTGGCGGATGTGCACCTGCTAACTCATTGTCAGCATTAATAACAGTTAATCCCGCTCCGGTAGGAGGAACGGTTAGTGGAACAGCTTCGGTTTGTTCAGGTACATCCCCTGGTACACTAACCTTAAGTGGTCATTCTGGTACAATTGCAAATTGGCAGAGTAACAATGGTGGTGGATGGATTGCTATAACCAACACAACAACAACATATAACCCAGGTAACTTAACAACAACAACTAGATTTAGAGCAATTCTAACATCTGGATCATGTACACCTGACACTTCAGTGGCTCATATAGTAACTGTAAGTCCAGCTAGTGCAGGTGGCACAGTAGCAAGCAACCAAACAATTTGTTTGGGTGGAACTGTTTCTGCATTAACACTATCGGGTAATGTAGGTTCTGTAACCAAATGGCAAAG
>CALPIR020000128.1 GCA_943323675.2 Chitinophaga pinensis
CAAAGTTTTGTAAAAAATATTGCAGTTAAGGCGCAAGCACTTAAAGTAGTTGTAACACCAAACACTGCTGTTTATGCAACGGCCAATCATTTGGCCATACAAGCCCCTGCGGTATTAGCTAAATCTTCTTTTCCATTGGTTGATAATAAACTTACTTTAAAAGATGAGGCGGTTTCTACAGAACCAATTCGTGTACAATTGTATTATTACCTAACCGAATCAGGTGTTTTAAAATTAACATACAACACCAATTGGCTTGATGCTAAAACCAACAATTGGTGGAACGTTAGGGTTGATGCCAGTAACGGAGTGGTAATTGATAAAAACAACTGGAGTGTAAGTTGCAATAACCAACAACATCAACATGCAGCAACGTTTGTTTCAACAAAATTAAATAACAAACATACCACAACAGGTACCTTAACAAAAAAAGGCAGTGATGGTGCAACATATAACTCATTACCCTTAGGTGTTGAGAGTCCATTGCATGGTAACCGTAAATTAATGGTAAACCCAAGCGATTCTTTGGCTTCGCCTTTTGGATGGCACGATACGGATGCTGTTTCTGGTGCTGAATACACCATAACTGCAGGTAACAATGCATATGCTTCTGAAGATCAAGATAACAACAACATTGCAGGATATAGCCCCGATGGAGGTGCTAACTTAAACTTTGATTTTCCTTATGACATGTTGGGTTCAAACAAAGGCAATTTAAACGCTGCCATTACCAATATTTTTGTTTGGAATAATTTTATGCATGATGTAATGTACCATTACGGATTTGATGAAGAATCGGGTAATTTCCAATCGAATAATTACGGCCGCGGAGGTTTACAAGGTGATGCAGTAAGTGCTGATGCACAAGATGGAAGTGGTACAGGAAATGCAAATTTTGCAACCCCACCTGATGGACAAAAGCCACGCATGCAAATGTACCTTTGGCCAAGAACAGGAGTAGCATTGCCTACACCTTATGCAAAATTTATTGACAACAGTAGAGACGATTCTACTTCTGCTGTGCTTGCTGCATTTGGAAGCAGAACATTTAATATGGTTAGAAAAGAATTGATCCTGGTTAACGATGGCAGCACCAATAAATTAGGTTGTAATACTTTTGTGGGCGATTATGCTGGCAAGGTGGTGTTAATCGATAGAGGTACTTGTAATTTTCCTACCAAAGTAAGAAACGCACAAAATGCTGGAGCTATCATGGCCATTGTGGTTAACTCAAGTACAAATGCTCCATATCAAATGACGGGTAATCCTTCAGCAGATATTGTTATTCCATCTATTATGATTTCTAAGGTTTTTGGAGATTCTTTAAAAGCACGTTTATTAAGAGACAGTGTATTTGTTTCTTTAAATCCTGAAATAGATTACAGTGGTGTATATGATAGCGATATGGATAATGCGGTAATTGCTCACGAATTTGGTCATGGTATTTCTACCCGTTTAACTGGTGGAGCGGCAAACTCTAATTGTTTATCAAACCAAGAACAAGCAGGAGAGGGCTGGAGCGACTTTTTTGGACTGGTACTAACACATGGTGCAATGGATTCTGTAGAGCGTGCACGTGGCGTAGGAACATGGTTAAGCTATCAACCAATATCTGGTTTAGGTATACGCACATACCGTTACAGCCGCAACATGACCACCAATCCATTTACATACAACTCGGTTAAAACAGCTGCTATTCCGCATGGCGTAGGTTCTGTTTGGTGCAGTATGTTGTATGATATGTATTGGAATTTAATTGATAAATATGGCTACGACAGCAACTTGTATACGGGTAAAGGCGGTAATAACCGTGCTTTACAATTGGTTATTGATGGGTTAAAATTACAGCCTTGTAACCCTGGTTTTACAGATGCACGTGATGCCATTTTAGCTGCGGATAAAATGAATAACAATGGTGCAGATAGCTCATTAATATGGAGTACATTTGCCCGTAGGGGATTAGGTTACTCTGCAAACCAAGGTGTTTCTACATCGCGTACAGATGGAACAGAAGCATTTGATTTGCCACCAACTACCTCAACTGGATTAAACGCGTTAAACAAAGAAAGTGGCATGAGTTTTTGGCCAAACCCTAACCAAGGCCAATTTGAAATATTGATGCCTGTAGGCGCAACCACCATTAATGTAGAGTTGTATGATATTACAGGTAAACAAGTGTATAACCAAACGTTAACTGGTACAGAAACCGTTACCATTAACGCCAAAGGATTACCAATTGGAGTTTACATTTTAAAAACACAAAGCAACGGTAAAGTATTTACAGGTAAGTTATTAATTACTGAATAATACCAACCTGAACTAAAATATAAAGCGAGGCTTCTTAAATGGAGCCTCGCTTTTTTGTTTACTAGTTTGCCATTATTTGAAGTGCGCGATTTCGGATAAAGCAATTGTCTTGCACCATTCACATTGATGCGAAACGCTTCATAAAGCTTAAAGCAAAGAAGAAAAAGAAATAAAAATATAATCGGTTATAGAAAATATTGAAGAGTGGTAATAAGCAATGGCCAAGTTTTTAGCTATACATAAATACCTCGCCTAAATTTATTAGAGCAGCATTTTAATTTGTTGATTAAAGTAAATGGTAACCCAATTAATTTTTCGCAAACAAACCAATTACTTTTTTACCTGTGGTTATCAACGCAACCATTAAAAGTCCACCCACAACACCAAACGTAGCCTCTTTTAACAGGTCAGGCCACTCGGGTAAAAAGTGGTGCAAGTAGGCAATGTTATGTGCAAATATCCCGCCCGAAACCATTATTAACGCTAGGGTTCCTACTACAGCAAAAGTTTTAATTACAATGGGTAATGTTTTAACCAACAACACACCTATTGTATTAAAAAATCCTTTCTCACCAGATCTTCTTATGAAACGAAAACCCAGATCATCCATACGCACAATTAATGCAACAATACCATATACACCAACCGTGGCCAAAACAGAAACTACCGATACGGTGAGTATTTGTATGGATAAGGGCTTATCTAAAACTGTACTTAAGGCTATAATTACAATTTCAACAGATAGAATAAAATCGGTGGTTATGGCTGATTTGATTTTTACTTTTTCTAATGCAGCATCCTCGTGCATTATTTCTGTAGTTTCTGCGGCTTGCTTTTTTTTATGAAAGAAATAGTCGACCATCTTTTCAACGCCTTCGAAAGCCAAATAAAACCCACCAAGTACCAATACTATTTTAATAGCAACGGGTAAAAACAGTTGCAGCAACAAGGCAATAGGAACAATAATAAGTTTATTTACAAACGATCCTTTGGTTATGGCCCACAGTACGGGTATTTCTCTTGATGAAACAAATCCTGTTGATTTTTCTGCATTTACGGCAAGGTCATCGCCTAATATTCCCGCTGTTTTTTGGGTGGCTACTTTAGCTGTAACAGCTACATCATCCATTAAAGTTGCGATATCATCTAAAATTGCAAAAAAACCTGATGCCATGTTTTGATTAAAGTTATTGTGGCAAAATAAAGAAATATTGCTGGCACTGCAAGTATTGGCAATATTGCAGTTGCCTTGTGGTTTAAATACAAATTTGATTGGGTGTGAAATTTTATCTTGATGATTGATTCATAAAATCATCATATACCGTTAATATTCCTTCATAGATGATTCAACATACAAGCATGAGTTTGTTTAATGTTAAATCAATAAAACCTGATTGAATAACTCAGTGTGGGTTGGGCGTTAAACGATTCCGAAGCATCGCAAAGGGTGCAACCCCAAGTACTAAATATAAAATGGTTTGTGGTCTAATTTGATTAAATAAAAACGCGCGGGTTGCCATTAGCAACCCGCGCGTTTTATCATCTTTAATTGAAACTTCGATTTACTCGCTATCTTCTTCTGTATTGGTAGCAGCCAACTTGCCTTTAGCAAAATTCTTGGCAAAATCCATAAACACTTTGTAAGCAGGAGTAAACGTAAACTTTTTATCGCTGTTGCGGTCAATAATATTTCTGCGATTTAGCGTACCCAAAAACTGCTTGCGTGCTTCGCTGTTTTTAAGCTGGTTGTTGTTTAAAATCAAATCTGTATACGATGAGTTGTCTAACAAGCTGTCTACCATCTCTGCATCAAACTCGGCATATTGAATTTCATCTAAGAAATTTTTACCTTCTTTATCTAATTCATAACAAAGTAAACCTATAAAAATACAAATATCGCGGCTCAACATTTCCATGGTTTCTTCGCTAATTAAATAAGCATAATCCGATTTAATGTCGAGGTAGAAATCAAATGTTTCTTTAAAAAACTTGCCATAAAAATCGGCATTGTTCTTTAATTCAATAAACTTGGCATCGGTGGCTAAAACAAACTTGCCATCCAATAAATCGCCTACAATTTCTTTATGATATCTAGGAAAGTCCATGTCGTTTAATTTTAATTTTTGGTACGCGTAAATTCATATCTGAAGTTCTTATCACTTGCCTATCGGCAGTTGGATCGAACTCTAATTCAATGTCATCTTCAAATAATAGGGTAGAGAGGGAGAAAAATTTCTCCGTTTCAATATCCTCGTATTCGCTTCTTAAAGTAATACCTGCCCACTCAAAAAAGTTAGTCATTGGTAATTCTTTCATTAACTGCTCGCGGTAAAATTCTTTATTAAAAATCCATTTATCGCTGGCACTTAAGTTAGGGTCTTCCAAATACACATCATCGTTTTGCATGTATTGTTGTACATACTCTAACGAGTTAAAATACATGGCGTTGTTATACGGGTAAGCCCTAATAGATTTTGGTATAAATGGAGTTTCTGATTTATTCGGGTTTTTCAAAAACTCAATCCAGCCCGTTAATATCATCGATTCGCTTCTTATGCGCTCAATCAATGGCAATAATTCGTTGGTTAGTATTTTTGATTGACGAAGTAAATCATCATTGGTTTGCACCAAAAAAACATACAATTTTTCAAATTGCTGACGGGCCATTTCGTCATCAAAATTTAACCTGCGTACGTTTATGTATTGCGAAATATCAAGCAACCTATTGGTTATGGAGTCTGAATTGCTCACATCCAAAATGGTATTTAATGGAGTAATGTAATAATCAATCCAAAAACTAGCCTTTCGTACTTTTTCGCGGTAATCTATTTTATCAACGTTAGATTTTAACTCTTTGGTTTCGGCAATTAAACGAAGCGTATTTTTCTCTACCGCTTCTGTGAAATCGCGCACCTCATTATTTAAATCGCTGATGCGTTGTAATAAAATGTTGCGGTCTTTGTTAATGCCCTCTTTAATTTTTTTGAACAACGATGTTACCGAGTGCTCATATTTTTCAATGGTTTCGGGCAAAAGTGGTTTAAACTCACTTAAAATAAATTCCAAAAACTTAAAATACATGGGGCGTATTTCAAAGTCGTCTGCAATCTTTTTAAAGAATTTATACTCAATCAGCTTATTTAAAATATCGCTGTCGTGTTCAGCTAAAATAGCATTCAAATCCTCTCGTCTAACTAGGCCGTCTTTCAACTGCACGTCAAACAATTCCTTGATGATATCAAAGTAATTGGAGAGGAAATTTAATATGGTCCGTGGTTCTGTTCTCATATTTATTTTTTAGATCACAGTTACACTTCTAATTTTAAACTTTTATCAACCACCTCGCCATAGGCCGCATTGGTTTTTTCGTTGATGTTGATTTTACCTGTACTGCGGAAAATGAAATAGTATTTACCAAAGCCAGGAACCGCATCAGGGGCAGCAAAAATCGGAATAAAGTAATGCTCCTTGCAGAAGCGCACCAACTCCGGACGGTTTTGCTTGTCAATAGTAGCTACCTCATCTATAAACAAGGCGATACGGTTTTCATGATCGGCTACAGCTAATCGGTTAATGATGTTCATTACAATCACCAAACGAATCATTTTATCTGTACCATCACTCTCAATTTGCTGACTTAAATCTACTTGTTTGGTGCTTCCTTTACGGCTTAAGTGTAAGGTAATATCAAACAAATCATCAAACTCTATTTTTTGTCCGCTTTCTAAATAATGATCAAGCACCTTTAAGTTTTCGCTGTTATCAAACTCAAACATTAGCTGTCCGCTAATTTGTTGTATTTGGCTAATCTTACGAACCTCTTCAACCAATCGCTTGTTGTCAATTAACTCAATGGTTAACGATTCGATGTCGGAGATACGGGTTTGCGATAGTTTGGTGTTGAATTTATTGTATAAAAACTCCTTAAATTCTTCGTAACGCTTAAGTAACGTGTAAGCTGGGTTAGCAAATTGGGTTGATATACTTTCAAGTAAAGACTGTACACTGCGTTCTTTGTCTTCAATTAAAGCAACTTCCTCTTCTACGTATTTAATAAAATCGTTTTCATCCGCAAAGGTGCTTTGTAATTTATCACGCAATTTTTCAAATAAATGGTCTTTGTTTGATTTGATGGTGATGCGGTCTTGCCAGTTTAATTTAATTTTATTGTAGAGTTGATCCAAACTTTCGTTGGTTTCAAACTCATCGCCAACCAAGCCTAACTCATCAATTTCATGCTTCATTTCTATCAGCTTGTTGATGCGTTCTTGGCGTTTTTGCTTTTCATCTAACAAATCGCGCAACTCATTACTTTTAC
>CALPIR020000129.1 GCA_943323675.2 Chitinophaga pinensis
ATAGTAGCACCCTCGAAACCTCCGTTCATAGCAGGGAAATTTCCTATTACTTGTTGTCCAAAACTGCTCTGAGAGTTCAACAAAAAGACAGTTAGTATAGCGAACCCCCACTTGATTGATTTACTTTTTGTGGTAAAAAAAGCTTGTGCAAAATTTTTCATAAACTGATAGCTATTAGCAACAAGCAAGAGCGTTACATCTAACAGCACTTTCAAACTCCAATTACTTCCACTAAATGATCCCCAATTCATTGGGTTTAACAAGGGCATACTTTTATTAATAGAATAGGATGAGGCGTATTTATATGTTTTCATTTAGTATCCTTTAAAACCGAGTAAAGTTTAATTTATAAGCAATATAATTTTTAGCGCACATTTGTTATTAAGGTGCTGTTTGTGTGCCTTGGGGTTGGTTATGTGTTCATTACCCTTAAATTAATGTTGGCCTTATAATCAATTGAACTGTTTTATTGGCCGCAAATCTAAGCCACTGTAGGGTTCGGTAAACGTTATTAAACGGTTATATTTAGGTTAGTTTAATAAAAAGTGGTATTCATTTTTTTTCTTGCGCATGCTATTAATGATAAAATATATATTAAAAGTGCAACATTTTTTTAGGCTGGTTTTGCCTGCTATTAACTGTGTTTTTAGCCTTCATTAAATAGCAAGCTTTAAATTTTTAATATCGGATAGGTATTTTATGATAAATACCGATATTTGAAAAATGGATTGGAAAAATGTTGTAATAGATGAAAGTACAACCTACTTATTGCAAAGGCTTGATGATAAATTGGCGAAGCTCAATCAGTCGAGGCCATTGCCTGCTGCTGCACTTAACCGAATTAAAGATGAACTTGCTATGGAGTGGACATACAACAGCAACAGCATAGAGGGAAATACATTAACGCTTCAGGAAACCAAACTTGTTTTGCAAGATGGTATTACGGTAAAGGGTAAACCATTACGCGAGCATTTCGAGGCGGTTAATCACCATGGTGCTGTTGATTATATTGAATCTATTGTTAAGCCTAATTACGTGATTAATGAGCGTGATGTTTTACATACACATGCATTGGTGCTAGATAAAATTGAAAAAGATTTTGCAGGTCGTTTTCGAAATGCTGGTGTAAGGATAACGGGTGCAAACCACACGCCACCAAATGCACTAAAAGTGTATGATTATATTCACGATTTAATGCGTTGGGTGAATGAAGAATCAGGTGGTTTACACCCCATAATAAGAGCTGCTGTTTTTCATCATAGGTTTGTTTGGATTCACCCATTTTTTGATGGCAATGGCAGGAGTGTGCGTTTGCTTTTTAATTTGTTGATGATGAAACATGGATTTCCGCCTGCCATTATTTTACGAAACGACAGAAAGAAATATTATGCTGCACTGAACAAAGCCAATGAAGGTGATTACCAGAAACTGTTTTTATTGGTTTGCCAAGCAATGGAAAGAAGTTTAGATATCTATTTAAGTAATTTGGATAATTACGCAGAAGATTACAAACCAATTAGCAACATTGTTCATGAGGGTTTGGCTTCTTATGGATACAGTCAAGAGTATATTAGCTTGCTGGCTCGAAGGGGCGAAATAGATGCCTACAAAGAGGGTAGGGTTTGGTTTACCACCCCAGATGCAATTCACGATTATGTAAAAGGTCGAAAAAGAATACGAAAAACGGTGTCATAATTCATGCATAAAAAAATCCCCAAACTGACTATTCAATTTGGGGATTTTTATGTTTATTAAAAACAACTAATCTACATTATCATGTAAAAAACTATTGTTTGTTCGTATGCCATTGTTGGTGCCATCATCAAACAAACTTAAACGCGATACCGCATTTTCTGATGAATGTGGCACTTCATTTAATTTCTTTTGTCTGCGCACATAAGCAGGCTCTTTTTCTAAATCCCTTAAACCAACAGGGGTGTTAATTTGTAAATTTAACTCCTTGATTTTTTTTAACCGAGCGATGCTTTGTTTTATTCTTTCCTCTTGATCTACTGAACTAGCAGTTACTTCTTCTTTCAACTCAAAATCAAAGTCTTCTTCAACATTAAAAGCCATAGACTCTTCAACTTCATCAACAAAATTCGAGTATGCTGCTGGAGGTGTTTCCATCAACTCGTCATTTAATTCCGGTAAATCTATTTCATTTAATACGGGTTCTATGGTTTTCATAAAAGGCTCATGCGATAGGTCTACTTGTGGTATTTCAACCTCCAATTCGGCTACAGGCATTTCAATTTCTTCTACAATTTCTTGCTCAATATGAGCAACAACGGTTACTTCTTCCTCTAGTTCGAAACGTACCATTTCATCTTCAATAACTGGTGTTTCTTCAACGGTATTTATGGTTGCAACGGGTTCATTAATTACTTCCACCATTGGCTCTATAGTTATTTCTGCTTCTGGCTCAATGATAGGCGCAACTGTTTTAGCTACATCAGCTAATGGATTTGCAACAATCATTTGTGGTTTTGATGGCGCTTCATACAACACATGTTTTGTTGGCACTTTAGCCGCATTATTTTGTGCGTAGGTTATTTTGTTTTCTCTGCTTTCAAAGCCTGTACAAATAATGGTTACAGCTAATTTTTCGCCTAGGGTTTCATCAATAGAAGTTCCAAAAATTACATCTGCATTTAACCCAGCTTGTTCTTGTACAAAGTTTGAAATGATATCAATTTCATCCATCAATACTTCATTCGAGCCAAATGAAATATTTAATAAAATATTCTTAGCTCCAAGAATTTGGTTATCGTTTAACAATGGAGAAGCCAATGCACCTTGCACAGCATCCATTGCTCTGTTTTCTCCTTCAGCACTTGCACTGCCCATTAAAGCAACACCGCTGTTACGCATCACCGTTTTAACATCTTCAAAATCCACGTTAATGTAACCAGGATAAGTGATGATTTCTGCTATGCCTTTTGCTGCAATGGTTAGTATATCGTTTGCATGACTAAAAGCTGTACGAATAGGTAAATTACCGTACATCTCTTTTATCTTATCATTATTAATAATAAGCAAGCAGTCAACACTACGTTTTAATTGTTCAATACCTTCCTCGGCATGCATTTTACGTTTCTTACCTTCAAAATTAAAAGGTGTTGTAACAATACCTACAGTTAATATGTCCAGTTCGCGTGCTGCTTTTGCAATTACAGGAGCTGCTCCAGTACCTGTTCCACCACCCATACCTGCTGTAACAAAAAGCATTTTGGTATTTACACCTAATACCTCAATAATATCTTCAATGGCTTCCATGGCGCTGTTGTGACCTTTTTCAGGGTCAGCACCAGCACCAAGTCCTGCTGTTAAACTTGCACCAAGTTGAATTTTATTTGGAATAGGGCTCGCTTCCAATGCTTGTAAATCGGTATTACAAATAACAAAATCAACCCCTTTAATGCCTTGGTTAAACATATGATTAACTGCATTTCCTCCTCCTCCGCCTACACCAAGTACTTTTATAATGCTTGATTTATCTTTTGGAAGATCAAATTTTAAAGCGTTCATATCGGTTTATTTTTACTGGGTTTTAAATTAAAAATCTTTTATATCGTCATCATTCAACCATTGTCTGCCTTTTTCTAACCATTTGTTTAAAAAGCCTCCTGTTTTAGGTGGTTGGGTAGCAATAACGGTTTGTGTATCTTCTGTTGTTGTCTCCACGTTCACTTCGTATCCTTCGTTTAATCCTTTAAGCACCAAGCCTACTGCTGTGGCATACATAGGACTCTTTATTTCATCAACAATTGATTTAGCGATGTGCTCGTTTGGATAACCAATGCGTGTGTCTAATCCGGTTACATATTCAACCAACTTACTTAAATCTTTTAATTGCGATCCGCCTCCTGTAATTACTATACCTGCGTTAAGTTTACGTTCGTAACCTGAACTTTTTATTTGATATACTACCGACTCAAATATTTCCTCTACACGCGCTTGGATAACCATGGCTAAGTTCTTTATCGAAACTTCTTTAGGTTGGCGACCATGAAAACCAGGAATACAAACGATTTCATTTTCTTTATTTTCTTCTGCTACTGCCGAACCAAATTTTACTTTTAATAATTCGGCTTGATTGCGCAAAACTTGGCATCCTTCAACCACATCTTCGGTAATGATGTTACCGCCAAAAGGAATTACTGCAGTATGTCTTATGATACCATTTTTAAAAATGGCAACATCTGTTGTTCCACCTCCAATATCAACCAAACAAATACCTGCTTCCATCTCTTCAGGAGTAAGAACTGATTCTGCTGAAGATAGTGGCTCAAGTATTAAATCTGCCACATCTAAACCTGCACGATGAACACTTTTGTTGATGTTTTTTATTGCCTCAACATGTCCTGTTATGATGTGGAAGTTTGCTGATAATCTTACACCAGCCATCCCTACCGGATCTATTACATCTGTAATGTCATCTACTTGATATTCTTGTGGAAGTACATGAATGATTTTATCTCCTGGAGGCAATGCTAATTTTTCAGTTTCCTTTATAAAATTAATAACCTCTTCTAAAATTATTTCGTCCTCTGGGTTATTACGACTGATGCTATTGCGGTGTTGTTTGCTTTTGATGTGTTGTCCAGCAATACCAACGTGCACCGAGTTAATTTCTATGCGAACGTTACTATCCTGCATGCTAGCTTTGGCCTTATCAATTGCCTCGCGAATTGCTTTTACCGTTTTATCTATATTGCGCACTTCACCTCTTATAACACCAAGTGAATCGGCTTTGCCCATGCCCAATATTTCTACTTTACCAAATTCGTTTTTGGCTCCAATAATTGCACACACTTTCGTGGTCCCAATGTCTAATCCTACTATTACTTTATTTAATTGCGCCATGGCAGCTATGGGTTATTTTTCTTTTTACAAACAATTTGATTCTTATATTTTACTGTAATGCTACTATACGTTTCCCAGCCTACTCGATTCATCGCCTCTTTGTAAAAGAGCATCAATCTTTTAAACTTATCATCTGTATCTGCAGCATCGCCAAAATCTATGGTTTGATCACCTATATTCGGAATAAGTGTAAACTCACTCTCAGCTGTAACAAATATCTGTTCTATCTGCGCGTTCCAAAAAGTATCTTTATCAACATATGTGGCTATCTTAAACAGTTGACGTAATGTTTCGGTTAATGCCGTATCTCTTCCATTTCCATGTTCAAAAATGTATCCGTTAGCAATTGGCACATGGGCTGTATAATCAGGCGATAGGGGCATTTTAAGGCCTTCATCATCCAAATAAAATCCCTCCCCAAATGCATTCAATACCCTTAGTATAGGCCTGCGTTGTTGTATGTGGATATTTAACCTACCGTTCATATCTGTATACACTTCTGCTGTTTTTACCATGGGGTTATTGCGAAGTTTATTTTCTAGCCAGGGTATACCGATGTTATTTATTGCAATACCTATAATCTTTTTTTCGTTTCCATCTTTCCTTATGGTTTTTAACACCATTTCTCTGTCTATAAAATTTGCTGCCTCGGTTGGTTCTATGTGTACATTAATTTCTGTACAGGTTTTTTCTTTTTCTTGTTTATTGATAAACGCAACACTCACAAATAAACCGGCAACCAACACAAGCCAAAGTGTGATGTAGCCAATTTTTTTTGCCTTGCTTAAAAATTTATGTTTATCAAATGCCATTCAGGTAATTAGTTAATTGTGTTCAAATAAGTTTTAATGGGTTCAATTAAAGTGTCAATATCGCCTGCACCAAGTGTCAGTATCACCGCAATATTTTTTGTTTTAATGATGGATAATAATTCCTCTTTACTACAAAGGGTTTTATTTTGGTTAGTTATTTTATCAAATATAATTTTCGATGTTATTCCCGGCATAGGCAATTCTCTGGCAGGATAAATATCTAATAAAATTACCTCATCTGCCATAGAAAGACTAGATGCGAATCCATCTACAAAATCCCGTGTGCGGCTATATAAATGGGGTTGGAAAATGGCCAATACTTTTTTGCCAACGTACATTTTTTTAACTGAACCAATAATAGCTTCTAATTCTGTTGGGTGATGCGCATAGTCATCTATGTATACCATATCAGGTTGTTTAATGATATACTCAAACCTGCGTTTAACACCTTTAAATGATGCCAATGCAGCTCTCAATTCATCACTGCTTACACCTGCTTGCAATGCTACGGCAGATGCTGCAACCGCGTTTTCTACATTATGTAAACCTGGTATTCCTAGGTTAAGTTTAAGCAAATGAATATCGGCATTATGCAAATCAAAATAATAGGTATCACCTTCAATAGTTATATTATCGGCAAACACATCCGCTTGCTGTTTAATGCTGTATGATTTTATTCGGTTGATATTGTCCTTTTCAAGTAGTTCGCTGTATAACGCCAATTCTTTTTTTACAAATAACACATCACGTACTTGCGCTCCATAATCTGCAAAGGATTTTTTTAATGCATCATGCTCGCCATATATATCCAAATGATCAGCATCTGTAGATGTGATTACTCCAATACTGGGATGTAATGTTAAAAACGACCTGTCAAACTCATCAGCTTCAACTACCATTAATTGGTTTTGGGTTGATGTTACATTGTCGGTTTTATTATGCAA
>CALPIR020000130.1 GCA_943323675.2 Chitinophaga pinensis
CAACAGCATTACAAATAACTTCTAATTTTTGCTCGCGAATACTGATTGAATTCGCCATGATTATTTTAATATAAGGAGCAACAACAACAACTTTTTTACCCAGAAAATTGAACCACCTATCTAAATATTTATATAGTATAAATAGTCGATTGCCCGCTTTAAAATTAAAAGATAAGGGTGTTGGAGTTAAATTAAAAGAGGAGTGTAATGTGGTGATTAGGGTTGATGATGATATTAAGCAAACTAGCCAAACATAAATAGCTGATAAACCAAATGTGTGATTGTGAACCAAGTCGAATTTTTTAACCAGTTTAATGTTATTGTATAAGTTAAATAAAAGGCTTCCAGTATTTTGATGGTATTTAATGTTAGTTTTAAATACATCAGAATTAATGGGAGGTTGGTAAAGAAAAAGAATTTCAGCATTGTGGCCTTTTAAGGATAGTTCCTCTGCAAGCTTAATAACTACTTGCTCTACTCCACCAATAACTGGGGTTCTAAGAATAAACAGTATTTTCATTTTTAAATAATACAATCATCAACAAACATAGGTTCTTTATTGATATTAATTCAAGTTTCAGCTGTTATTTCAACTAAGGATTGTTTGAGTATATAGTATTCATTTATTACATTCGCTCATTAATGATTCGCTTACTCATCATCATAGCAACGTTTTTTTATTTTTACACGCCCGAATTAGTGTTTTTGCCTGTATCGCTTAGGGTTGTATTGGGGTGTATGGGTATAGCCTTGTTTATAACGGAGGAAACTTCGAAATTTCTTAAATACAATTCCGATAAAATGATCAATATTGGATTGGTTAAAACAAGTTTAAGTTTTCTGGCAATTATTTTATCATCATTTGTTTTCGGCTTAATTAATGGTGTATTTGATGGTGCATTTGTTAACGGCTTGTTTGTTAAAATTGTTATGTTATTTGGGGCTTCTTATCTCATATTTAAACTTTTAAAATGGTCTAGAATTGAAATTTCACCCATTACTCCACTTAATTTAATTGTTACGGTTACAACAATTCAATGTTTGGTGTCTGTTATGATGTTTGCGTCTCCAACAATTAAACTTTTTTTTGACAGCATTGTCAAGGCATCAGATAATCCAACAATGTTGAGTTTGCTCTCAAAAAATGTAACCTCATATAGGATTCTTGGTTTTGGAACTTCATTTTTTGGTGCAGGCCTTGAGGTTACCTTTTGCCTACTTACAATTGTTGCCCTTATTAGAGGTGGAGGACCAATAAGTAAATATACCTTTTGGTGGTATATGATTGCGTTTATAGTAAATACCTCGGTAGGTATTTTAATGGCGCGAACTACTTTTATAGGCCTTGGAATTAGTTTAGCTTTTTTATTTTATCCATTTCACAAAAGTGAATCAGCAAAACAATTTTCAAAGGTTATGCTGTTAATCTTGGTTGGGATGGCTGTTTTTGTGCTACTCAACCTGTCAAATCCTAACTATGGTGCACTTATGTTTGCATTTGAAGCACTTATTAACCTACAGTCTGGTAATGGACTTACTACGGATTCAAGCGAGGACTTGAAAACAATGTATTTATGGCCTAATGAATTTAGAACTTATCTATTGGGTAATGGGTTGATGAATGACCCTGTGAGCCCTGGTCAATATTATATGGGTACAGATGTTGGTTATTTAAGGTTGATTTATTTTGGCGGAATCCCCTTTGCTATACTTTGGTTTTGGGTGCAATTAAACCTGCTACTTAATACGGTAAAAAATATGCCAAACATCAGCAGTATTTATTTGCCACTATCTTTTGCTGTTACCTTTTTTCTTTTAGTTGCCAATGGAAAAGGATTGTCAGATTATTTCCCGCATTTGATTTTTATTTATTGCGCATCTTTTTTTGTGCTAACCACCAATGAAAATAGGGAGGTAGTTAATGCTTAAGACAGTTAGTGTAATTGTGCCTTGTTATAACGTGGGCGCCTTCGTTCGTAAAACAATACCAACTTTATTAAATCAAACTTATCAGTGTTTAGAAATTATACTCATTGATGATGGTTCTACCGACAATACGTTTGAGGTATTAGAAGAACTTTCGTTCATAGATTCCCGTATTCGTTTATTAAAGAATGACCATAACCTAGGACTCATAAAGACACTTAACAAGGCATTAAGCTTGTCAACAGGAGATTATGTTGCAAGATTTGATGCTGATGATTATTTGACTCCAGATAGAATTAGCAATCAAATAAATGTGGTAGAGCAAGACCCTTCAGTTGATTTAGTTACCACTTTTTCTGATTATTATGATTACAAAGGCAGGTACCACAGTTTTGTTGAGACTTTTATGGGTACTGGAAATTTTTCAGCAACATTTATTGGTTTATTTGAAACACCGCTATTGCATGCTGGTTTGTTAATTAAGGCCAACATCATTAAACAAATTGGATATAATGAAAGTGAAATTGCTCATCACATAGAGGATTATGTACTTTTCATGAATCTACTCTGCAGCGGAAAAAAGTTAGTGGTACTAACCGAAAAACAAAACAGGTATCATTACACAAGAAACTTTACAAGTGTTTCAAACAAAAATAAAGAGTTGCAGAACGAGCATGTAATTGCATACTCAGCTTTAATGTTAAAAGATATTTTAAATATTGAGCTAGATAATACAACCCATAGACAGATAGAACTAAGGAACTTTTCTGATTGGAGCTACGCAAATTTAGTTAAAGGCATATCCGCTTTAAAAGGCATTAAAAAAGAATATGTAGCTAAGTACAGCAATGAGATTTCCAATCAAGATAAAAAGGAAATACAAACCTGGGTAGCATTGCGGACATTAAAAATGATAGTAATTACCTTTTTACATGTCTCAATAATTGCAAAAGCATCTGTATTATATGTCTTATTTAGAGAGATTGCTATATTTACCGAGTTAAGAGCATATAGGAGTATTTTTAATCGAGTTATAGGACAATTAAACAACCTCAGGTGAAATTCTAATGATTAATTTATTAATAATAAATTCTACACTTCAGCGCTCGGGTGTTACAAACGTAATTTATAACCTTTGCAAATTTTTAGATAAAAGTAAGGTTAATATCACAATTATAACTCTATCTAAAGAACCATCAGATTCAAGGATAACTGATTTCGAATCAATTGGTGTTAAAGTAGTTTGCTTCAATAAATCTCGACTATCTGGGATAGTTGTTGGTTATCAGCAGTCATTTAAGAACTTCTTGATTAATAGTCCACAAGATGTTGTCCATACATTTAGCTATAGAGGAACCGCCCTTGCATCAAAGTATTTAAGGCAAATTAAAAGGGTAGTTACTTTAGAGGCTAACTTAAAAGATAACTACTCTGACACATATGGTAAAGCATTGGGCAGTTATATTGCATCAAAAGAATTAGCAGGATTTAAAACTGCAGATTGTAAAGTAGTTTGTTCTCAAACACTATTTAATCACTACCATTATTTGGCTCCTGATTTGGTGGTACAAAACGGTGCTGATGAAACGGTATTTTACCCTGTTTCAGAAACGGAAAAGAAAGGACTCAGAGTTAAAAACAAACTTCCATTAGATAAAAAAATTTACATATCTGTAGGTAGCTTAATACCTAGAAAAGATCCGAATACAATTTTTAATGCATACTTATTGGCTAAGTTACCAAATTCCATATTGTTGTTTTTAGGCAGTGGCCCGCTTAATATGAACAACAATGGGAATGATAATGTGATATTTAAAGGAAACGTATTAAATGTAGACGAGTACCTTAAATGCGCTGATGTTTTCGTGTCGGCTTCGCATTCTGAGGGACTTCCCAATACGGTGCTTGAAGCAGCATTGTCAGGACTAACATGTGTAGTTTCCGATATACCACAACACCATGATGTATTTCATCATTCGGAAGCAAATGGAGTTCACTTTTTTCCTGTAAAAGGTGAAAATAAATTAGCTCAATTGTTAACAGATATTGTTCCAAATAAGGTTAAATACGATTGTCAGACAGCAACTAATATGGCAATGCAGTATCTAAATTGTTACACTAATTTACTTAATTAAACAAAATGAAAGTATTAGTATCTCTTGTAACCTACAATCATACTCCAGCCGAATTAGAGCAAATAATTCAACAACTATCAAATTCAATGGATGTTGCAGAGATCTTGCTGATAGATAATTCTGAAAAGAAAAAATTAAACTCATTATTGGATTTTCCCAAAGTGAGTTATCATTTTGCGGGAAGTAACTTGGGATACGGAAAAGCGCATAACATAGGCATACATAAAAGTATCATCAATAATGTGCCATACCATTTGGTTATTAATCCTGATATACTGGTAAATCAGGAAGTGATTAAAGAACTTGTTATATTTATGGACAACAATGCTAATGTAGGTCTTGTTATGCCTCAGATTAGATATAGAGACGATTCATTGCAATACCTTTGTAAGAAATTGCCGACACCTTTTGATTTAATAGGTAGACGTTTTATTCCGGGTCCATTAAAAAATATATTCCAAGAAGCATTAGATTCATACGAGTTAAAACATAAAGACTACAACCAACAAATGGATGTTCCTAATCTTTCAGGGTGTTTTATGTTTATGCGAACAAGTGTATTGGCTAAAATAGGCGGGTTTGATGAGCGGTATTTTATGTATTTGGAAGACACTGATTTATGCAGAAGGATTGGTAGCGTTACCCGCACAGTATATTATCCTAAGGTTAATGTAATTCATGGTTATGCTAAAGATTCTTATAAGAGTTTTAAACTATTGAAGTATCACATACAATCTGCTATAGCTTATTTTAATAAATGGGGGTGGTTTTTCGACCAATACCGTACGCAAAAAAATAAAGATATTTAGTGTGATTCAAATAACCATCATAACAGTTGTGTTAGATAATATGGCCTTTATTAAAGATGCCATAGAAAGTGTGGTGTGCCAAAAAAATGCCAACATTCAATACATTATTATTGATGGAGGATCTAATGATGGCAGTTTAGAAATAATAAATTCTTATGGCGATAAAATTTCAATAGTTATTAGCGAACCCGATGAAGGTATTTATGATGCCATGAACAAAGGACTTGCTCTTGCAACTGGCGATATCATTGGGTTTTTAAATGCAGACGATTTTTACGCCCATAGCCAAGTTATTGAAAAAGTAGTAGCGCGTTTTAATAAAGAGCAATGTGATGCATTGTATGCCGATTTGGATTATGTGAGCAGAACAGATAAAAATAAAATTGTTCGCAAATGGCGATCAGGTATTTTCGCTAAAAATCGATTTGTAAAAGGATGGATGCCGCCTCATCCCACATTTTTTGTACGTAAAGAAGTTTATCAAAAACTGGGTGGTTTTAATAAACAACTACACATGGCTGCCGATTACGAATTGATGTTGCGCTTTTGCTACTTTAATAATATAAAAGTTACGTATTTGCCAGAGGTTATCATAAAGATGCGCCTTGGTGGTCAAAGTAATAGGAGCTTTAAAAATAGGGTTAAAGCCAATATACAAGACCGTAATGCTTGGGTGATGAATGGAGTTAATCCCAAATGGTACACACTTTTACTAAAGCCACTTTCTAAAATAAAGCAATACTTTTTGTAATCGATTTTTTACTGCCATGTTTAGTCTATAATGTGTAAATTAGCCGCATTATACTATTTGTAAGAAAAAAGTCGTTTAGCACATATGCCTTTTAAAATATTTCGTTTTTTGCTCCTTTTGCCTATTTTGTTTTTGGCTCATGTTTCAATGGCTCAACAATATGGTTTCGAGTGGATTAAAACATACCAACCTTATTATAAAATCTTAATAGGTAAAACAGCTACTTATCGTATTGGGTACACTGCATTGCAAAATGCGGGTGTTAATATTTCAGGCATCAACCCAAAACGCATGCAACTTTTTTACCAGGGCAAGGAAGTACCTATATACGTTGCAGGCGAAGCCGATAATGTGTTTAATAACAATGATTTTATAGAATTTGTTGGCTTTAAAAATACGGGTAAAATTGATCAAGAGTTATATGATAATGTGAGTTGGCAACCCAACGTTTTTAATGGTTTATTTACCGATACCTCTGCATATTTTTTAACCATATTGCCCGATACTACTTTACATGTACCGCTGCGCTTTGTGCAAGAAAATGATTTTGATTTCACAGGATTACAACCCGAATTGTACTTTAATGATACCATTGTTTTGGCTCCTGCCGAGGAGTATTTAGATGGCCCTGATTTGATGAATGCCAGCGAAAAGTATGTTAGTTCTGAATACCAAGATGGCGAAGGTTGGGCTAGTGAGCGAATTGGGTGGTATAACCCGCGTACATTTTTAATGAATACCCCTGCGTTATACGCAAGTGGTCCTGCGCCCACAATTGAGTTAAAAGTTATTGGAGGATCTAATGCACAATATACAGGCCTATATAACCATCATGTGCAAATTGGATTAAGCACTGATAACAGTTCCTTTACAACCATAGTTGATCAAACGTATACTGGTTATGATGATTTAACTTTTAATCCATCTATTTCTGCCACAAATATTGGTAACAATACTTACCTTAGGGTAAGCGC
>CALPIR020000131.1 GCA_943323675.2 Chitinophaga pinensis
AATAAACTTTTAGAGAATAAAAAAAGGCGAACCACATTAATGTGGTTCGCCTTTTTTGTGTTTTAAATGGCCATAGATTGTGAAAATCACGACACTATGTTGAGCATCTACTTCTGAATCTCTTCATTTAAGTAGAATCAACAAGAACCTAGCTCCAGCTTTTTAAACAACAAAGCCCCAACTTACGATGAGGCTTTGTTCGTGGGCCCACCTGGAATCGAACCAGGCACCTACTGATTATGAGTCAGTTGCTCTAACCGAATGAGCTATAGGCCCAAGATTTAAATTACTAAAAATCTATTTCCTTTTAAAGGAATGCAAACATATATTTTTGTATCTTGTTATACAAGTATCAAATGACAAAAATTACAACTATTATTTTCGACCTTGGGGGTGTGATACTTAACTTGGATCAGGAACGCACTTTGCGTGCATTTAAAAGATTAGGTGTTGATATGGATGAAATCAATGAAATATCAACCATATTTTCTGATTTTGAAACGGGTAAAATAAATGCCGATGATTTTAGACAAGCCATTATGACCCACTTAAAAGGTACAGTTACTGAAAGTGAGATAGATGCAGCATGGAATGCCATGTTGTTAGACCTACCCGCTGAAAGGTTGACCTACTTGAAATTTTTACGTAAAAGCTTTAATGTGCACTTGTTAAGCAACACAAACTCCATTCATATTGACGCGTTTAACAAATATTTACTTGATGAACACCCAAATTTAGATTGGTACGCCCAGTTTGATAAAGTTTATTACAGCTACGAAATTGGGTTGAGAAAACCCAATAAAGATATTTATGAATTTGTACTTCAAGAAAACAATTTAAAGCCTCACGAATGCTTGTTTATTGACGATTTAAAAGCCAACTTAAATGGCGCAGGTCATGTGGGGATGCATACCATTTGGGCAAAAAAACCTTTAGATGAAAATATGTTAATGGAAATAAGAAGCTTGGTGGCAGATTTTACTGCCAGCATGAACTAGTCTTTTGTATCCGTTTGAGGTGTTTCTTCCTTAACACCACGTTTGTAAATAATTAATCCGTTTAAAAAATTACGTAGCAATTGGTCGCCCATGGGTTTAAAATTTGGGTGATCCTCGCTGCGGAAAAACGCGGTTAACTCAGTGGTAGTTACTTTAAAATCAACCAACTTTAAAATCTCCACAATATGCTCGTTACGCAAATGAAGCGCAACGCGTAATTTTTTTATGATATCGTTATTACTCATCGTTTTATTTTTTAACCTTATCGTTCATTAATAACTTGACGTAAAACAGTGGATTACGCAACTTTGCCCGCAAATCTAAGTCTTCAAACATACAACTGATGGTTTCGCGAAGTGCTTTGTTTTTGTGTGCTTTGTTTACTACAAAATTAAACAGCCAAGGGAACTTAACCAGTTTTTGCATGGTATGACTCAGCTTTAATTCATCCCATTGGCGGGCATAAAAAGCATCGTCATACTGTTTTAAAAACGCAGCGTCAAACCTATTTTCTTTTACTGCTTCTGCAATTCGGGCAGCAGCCATCATGCCGCTATACAAGGCGTTTCCAATGCCTTCTCCTGTAAATGGATCGATTAACGAACCAGCATCACCAACCAATAAAAAACCTTCCCCACTAACTGGTCTTTTTTTACTGCCTAATGGTAACCCCCAGCCTTGAATTTTACCTTGCAACTTCGCATTTTTAAAACGTGCACTAATAGCCGGATTATTTTCAATGGCTTTAAGCATGTCTGCTTTAAGATTTACTTTTCTTTTACTAACCTCACTACTAAGCATACCTGCTCCCACATTGGCCATTCCATTAGGTAATGGAAAAATCCAGAAATAACCTGGTAACATTTCAGGTAAAAAATGTAACTCAATAAAATTCTGTGGATGCATACCTTCAACTCCCTCGTAATAAGCACGGATACCCGCACAGTAGTGGTCGTTTTCTTTTTTGTTAGGCGATAGTTTTTTGGATACTACGCTCCTATCCCCTTCTGCCCCTACCAGTAGTTTTACATTTTTTAGTGTTTGGGTTGAATTGTCTTTAACTATGGTAACATCAAACAAATCTTTGTTTCTGGCAATTTCTGTAACCTCTGTTCCATCTAACACAGTAGCATAATTTTTATCCAAACGATTAAATAACTCGTTGTCAAAATCAATGCGTTTACTGATAAAGCCAGGAGGGTATTTCTCCTTACTCATGTCTTGTTTAAAAGGAATATCAATAGCCTTACCATTGGGAGCAACAAACTTCACCCCCCAACTCTCTATAAATTGCTTTTTTTGTTGATCAAATGCAGGAACAATAGTTGGGTCGAGCTGATTTAGCACGTAAACAGTTTTGCCACTCAATGCATCGCCACAAACTTTATCGCGCGGAAAAACAGCCTTATCTATAATGGTATGGTGTATTTTGTGTTTTGCTAAAAACAAAGAAGTAGCGCATCCGCCAGGACCCGCTCCTATGATTACAATTGAACTTGCGTTTAATTCCATGAACTGCAATGATAACAAATACACCACTAAACATTGCATACCAAGTTGCAGTAATTATTCAATGGGTTATAAAATATTACACTTAACCTCAACCTTCATTTTTTAACGCAGAGGTACTTTGAACAGCCCTACGATGATTATATTATGGTCGTTTACCAAATAGAGAAAACGCGAAGTAACGCATATAGCATTGAGGAGTCATAAGGGCAGAACGCTTAAAATCGTAAGACCTTGAGGATTTTTAACGCAGAGGTTCTTGAATAGTCTTCCGGGGATTCGAGCACTGTCGCTCACAAAATTGAGAGCACGCAGAGCAATGCCTGCGGCATTGGCAATGGTTTAACTTAATCAAGATAATTAATGATTAAACGCAACAGCCTCTTCGAGTTCGGAACGCAGTGAAGAGTATCGAGAAGGGGTTGTTAAAATTAATTTATTATCAAACCTCCTACCCTCGATACAACCCGAGTACTGGGATCACTCGGGCAGGCTTATACTTCGCGAAGCGAACTCATTTACTCAGAAGCGATAGAATTTGACCTCTAAACTTCTCTGCGAAAAACTCCTTTACCTCTGCGGTAAAAAAGAAAACGCAGAGGTTCTTGAATAGTCTTGCGAGGATTCGAGAACTGACGCTAACTAATTGAGAGTACGCAG
The DNA here is from genome assembly GCA_943323675.2 of Chitinophaga pinensis. Taxonomy (GTDB): domain Bacteria; phylum Bacteroidota; class Bacteroidia; order UKL13-3; family UKL13-3; genus UBA6183. The sequence continues at coordinate 3,168 of CALPIR020000131.1, forward strand.
AGCAATGCCTTCGGCATTGGGGAGGTCCGAGGTCAGTAAGCTTAAAAACGTCACTATAGGCTGAAGCTAACCAACAACACATAAACCTGTCAACCAATCAACCCATAACCAACAAAGATGTTGTCAGTTTTTTTACCGATTAATTCATAAGTTTTACCTTAAGCCAAGTATAAGTAAAGGCTTACTTTCTAGCGGTTATAACAAATATCTTCAGCCCAAATCCAAAATACATCAAGCAATTACATTTTTACATAAAACCAAACCATTAAAATAAAACCAAACCGCTTGGCGAACTTATAGCGCCAATATGGCAATGGCTTGATTTTTGGTTAGTTTCGTTACACATGAAAGTTGAATTTAGTCAATTACCCGATCATGCCCGAGTATGGGTTTACGCAGCAACAAACCCCTTATCACCTAACGAAAAGTCAGTGATACAAGTAGATGCAGATAAATTTACAGATCAATGGACCGCACATCAAATGCCACTTAAAGCATCGTTCAGTATTTTGAGTGACCTGTTTTTAGTATTTGCAGTAGATGTTGCCCACCACGATATTAGTGGCTGTGGCATAGACAAATCAGTGCACTTGGTACAAAAATGGGAGCAACAATTAAATATTTCTTTGCTTAATCGTTTACAACTTGAGTTTGAATTAAATAGTAAAATTGAGATTGCAACTAAAGCCAGAGTGGCAGAATTATTAAGTAACGGAACAATATCAGCACAAACGGTGTTTTATAACAAAGCAGTAATTAATGTTGGTGAGTTACGCGCCAATTTCCGTATTCCTTTTAAAGATAATTGGATTTACAAACAATTAACCGAACAAACCGCTTAATGTTGGTTTAAACACAAAATGTAAGTAATCTTGCATAATATTACAGATAATAAAAAAATAACACAAGAATATAAATGGCTGATATAGAACCAAACAACCAAAGTCCACAGGAACCAACCCCAGGACCACGTAAACCCAAAGTACCCCAAATGCCCAAATTTAATTTTTATTGGATATACGGGATTATTTTTGCCATATTTATTGGCATACAACTCATGCCACATGACGTTGCATTAAAAACCACTTGGTTTCGTGTTCAAAGCGACATGATTATGGCAAATGGGGTAGAAAAAATAACCATCGTAAATGAAAAGCGTGCAGAGGTTACATTAAAAAAAGAAGCCCTTAGTGGTGAAAAATTTAAAGACCTAAAAGATCGCAGCCTTTTTGGAGAAGATATAGGCCCTCATTATTATTTTGAAATTGGAGATGTAACACAATTCCGTGCAGATTTAAAAGACGCAGAATTGGAATACACTAAACGCAATCCAGGTCAAAACATACAAATACCAGTTGAATACACAACACAACACAATTATTTTGGCGATATACTAGGATGGATTTTACCATTTTTATTGTTGTTAGGGTTGTGGATGTTTTTGATGCGCAAAATGGGCAGCGGTGGTGCTGGAGGAGGACAATTGTTTAACATTGGAAAATCGAAAGCAACACTTTTTGATAAAGAAAGCCTAGTAAAGATAACCTTTAAAGATGTTGCTGGATTAGATGAAGCGAAAGTGGAAATTATGGAAATTGTTGATTTCCTTAAAAACCCCAAAAAATACACCAACTTAGGAGGTAAAATTCCCAAGGGCGCTTTATTGGTTGGCCCTCCGGGAACAGGTAAAACCTTATTGGCAAAAGCTGTTGCAGGCGAAGCGGGTGTTCCTTTTTTCTCATTATCAGGTTCTGATTTTGTGGAGATGTTTGTTGGAGTTGGAGCAAGTCGTGTTCGCGATTTATTCCGCCAAGCAAAAGAAAAAGCACCTTGCATTATTTTTATAGACGAGATAGATGCAGTTGGCCGAGCACGTGGCCGTAATATGGTACAAGGTGGTAATGATGAACGTGAGAACACACTCAACCAATTGTTAACCGAAATGGATGGTTTCTCTACCGATTCTGGTGTAATTATTTTAGCCGCAACCAACAGACCTGATATTTTAGATGCAGCATTATTACGTCCGGGTCGTTTTGATAGACAAATTTCAATTGATAAACCAGATTTAGCAGGTCGTGCGGAGATTTTTAAAGTGCATTTAAAACCACTTAAATTAAATGCGGATGTAAGTGCTGATAGATTATCAACCCAAACTGCTGGATTTGCTGGTGCAGAAATTGCGAATGTTTGTAACGAAGCAGCCTTAATAGCTGCACGTAAAAACAAAACTGAAATCGATATGCAAGATTTTCAGGATGCAGTTGATCGTGTAATTGGTGGTTTAGAGAAAAGGAATAAAATTATATCGCCTGATGAAAAAGAAATTATTGCTTACCACGAAAGTGGACACGCCATTGTTGGTTGGTTCTTAAAGGATCTTGATCCGTTGGTAAAAGTAAGTATCGTCCCTCGTGGTGTTGCAGCTTTAGGTTATGCGCAATACTTGCCAAAAGACCAATACTTATATACTACAGAACAAATGGAAAACATGATGTGCATGACCTTAGGTGGACGTGTAGCAGAAGATATTGTATTTGGTAGAGTGAGTACTGGCGCACAAAATGATTTGGAACGTATTACACGCATGGCATATGCTATGGTTACCATTTATGGTATGAATAGCAATGTAGGTAATGTAAGTTTCCACGACCCAAACAACGAGTACGGATTTACCAAACCATACAGCGATAAAACAGCTGAATTGATTGATATTGAAGTACGCAAACAAATTGATGCTTGTTATCAAAAAACCAAAGTGCTACTGATAGAAAAACGTGATAAGTTAGAAGAGCTTTCGCAAATTTTATTAAAGCGTGAAATATTGTTCCAACACGATTTGGAAGAAATTTTAGGCAAGCGCCCGTTTGATGTGGTTGAAGAAATAACGATTGCTGAGGTTGTAGCAAAAGAAGAAGAACCTACTGAGATTACACCTGCAATAGAAAATCAAGTAAAAACAAATACTGAAACACCAGAATAATTGGTTTAATAATTTAAAAATCCCTCAATGGTTAAAACTGTTGGGGGATTTTTTATGCTATTAATATAAAAATTAAACCCTGTTGAAATTGCTATTTGGTAATGTGTGAAAATGTTAAATACAATTGCCGGAAGATTAAGTTCACCACCAAGTTAAAATTAGCCTTAACAATACATTTTCCCCTATACATATTGTTTATATTATATTTACACCAATAATTAAGCGTGCTGAGTAAAAACCTAAACTAGTTGGGTAAATAAAAACACAAAAATTAAAGTAGAATGACAAAAATAATAGTAATAGCGGGTGCTACAGGCGTTTTAGGTGGTAAAAT
>CALPIR020000132.1 GCA_943323675.2 Chitinophaga pinensis
CACAATGAGGTTTCTGCTACCTTGCCATCAAATGTATTTTTGGCCTATGATGGTTTAAGCCTAGAAATATAATGGCCATACCTGGTTCTTTTCATCAGCATTATCATTTTATTAAGCAACTTGCATTAGCCTTAGACTCTTGGCTTGTGGGTTCGAGTTTAGAGGGCTCTTTTACCATTAGTAAACAAGAACTGGTTATGTTGTTTCGCAAAAACAACGAGCAATTGGTATTTAAAGTTATATCCAAATTTCATAGTGGTTTTCTCTTATTTGAAAACACACCTTACCATAAAGGTAGCAATGCACAAGCTTGTTTCGAATCAATATTTAACCAACAGGTTATAGCTGTTAAACCTCATCTTTACAACCGGTCATTTTTAGTCCTGTTTTCTAACAACCAATCACTTGTTTTTAAATGTTATGATGCTTTGATTAATGTGGTTTTGGTTGATGAAGAAGTGGTGGTTGATATGTTTAGAGAAAGTATTCAAAACGATTGGACCTATAATACCAGCGAATTTGATGTAAATGATGACGCCATCATCAATAAGTTAAATACCTATCAATTTGAACCTGGTAAATATTGGGTATATAAGCGTGAGTTAGATGATGAATGCTACTTGTCGTTAAGTCCACAACCCGATAAGTTATTACTTGAAACAAGCAACCCGCTTGATGCCGCTACTCTTTTTGCAAGATACGCATTGGGCTCTCTTGGCTTTAAACAAGCTAAAGTATCGCGTATTGCCACCCTTGAAGGAGAGTTAAAACGAATTAAACAACAAATTAAACTAAGCGAACAAGGTATCAAGAAATTGGTTCATGAATCGCCTTTTGAAGAAATTGGGCATATTATAATGGCCAATATACATGAAATACCCAAGCAAGTTAAGCAGGTAGAATTGTTTGATTTTTATAATGATAAAAAGATACTAATCAAACTTAAAAGCGATTTGGATGCCCCTGCTAATGCTGCATATTATTACAGAAAGGCCAAAAATAAAAAGATTGAAGTAGAACAAATGGAACAGAAGCTTTTAACCCTTCAACAAAAATTGGTTGGTTTTGAGTTGATGTTAGAGCAGTTAAATGCCGCACAAAATGCCAAACAGTTAAAGCCGTTGCAGGTAAGTAAAAAGCAGGAAATGGTCTTTCCTTTTAAGCGGTTTGTGGTGCAGGATTTTGAAATTTGGGTTGGAAAAAATGCGGCTAATAATGATATACTAACACAAAAGTATTCGCATAAAAACGATCTTTGGTTGCATGCAAAAGGTGTTACAGGATCACATACCATTATTAAGCACAAAGCTGGAAAATTGATACCTAGCCAAGTGTTAACAATAGCCGCACAAATAGCTGCTTATTACAGTAAACACAAAGGAAATACACTAGCCCCTGTTTGTTATACACTTAAAAAATTTGTTCGAAAGCCTAAGGGCTTTGAACCTGGCCAAGTTGTAATGGATAGGGAAGAAGTGATTATGGTTGAACCGAAGTTGCCTTAGTGGGATTTTCATTTTTCCAGAGAGGTTATTCTAGTATTATTTAATATAATAAAAGTATTTGACTTGACTTGAGCATTGCATTTTAGACCTAAAATATCCCAGAAGGTGACGTATTATGGATTTTGTCACCACTTCTTATAGCCTATTATCTAATTTCAATATGATATTCTTGTAGTTTATTGTTTCAATTAACTTGATTAAGTTTTTTGATGCTTTTTTAACATTTAAAAATTAGGATTTATCTTTTAGGAGTACTTTTTATGAGTCAAATAAACCTAACTTTGCCCTCCGTTTTTAAACGTAAAACTTAAAAGAAAAGACAAATTTATTATGATCGTATTTAATCCTTGGCACCATGTTGGTTTTGGCCACGAAGCCCCAGAAGTTGTAACAGCTATTGTAGAAATCCCTCAAGGCAGTAAAGGTAAATTTGAGTTGGATAAACAAAGTGGAATGTTAAGGCTTGATCGAGTTTTGTTTTCCTCAGTACATTATCCTGCTCATTATGGTTTTATTCCTCAAACCTACTGTGATGACAAGGATCCATTAGATATAATGGTTTTAACAAGTATTGAGTTGCCGCACATGTGTTTAATAGATGCAAAAGTAATTGGTGTGATGCACATGATTGACCAAGGAGAAGCTGATGATAAAATTATTGCAGTAGCAGCTAATGACATGAGTTGGAATCACATTAACGATATCAATGAATTACCTCCGCACACCTTATTGGAAATGCGCAGATTTTTTGAAGACTACAAAGCTTTAGAACATAAAGAGGTGGTTGTAAATGAGTTTATGGGGCGAGAAGTTGCTATTAGAATAGTGGAAGAGAGCATGAAATTATATGATACTCAAATTCGCAAAACATTATTGTTATAAAAATCCCCATTGAAGTTATTTTGGTAAGCCTAATGCATCGCATCTGGCTTACTTTTCCTAAACACACAAAATAAAAAGTTTTGTTCCGTGCCAAAAGGGGTAATGTGGTCTTTGTTAATGCAACCATTTAAGCTAAATGCGTTTTTAAATAATGGCTTTACTAACTCGGGCGTATATTGAGTAATGGGTAAGCCACTACATTTTAATGGACCATTTACCGAAAACGTACCAAGTATTAAGTGACCAGTAACAAAAGTATTTACTTTATTAACATAAGCGTTAACCTCATGGGGTTGAGTTAAGAAATGAAATGCAGCTCTGTCATGCCATACATCAAAGTGTTGTAATTGCTCATATGTTAGTATATCGGCCGCTATCCATTTTACTTTTTTAGCTTTTTTGCCCAGTCTATTTTTAGCACGAGCTAAGGCATTTTCGGAAATATCTAAAACAGTTAGATTATTGTAACCAGCTTCTAGTAAAAAATCCACCAAATTACTATCCCCACCACCTACATCAATAATAGCTGCATTTTTAGATAACTGTAATTGGTTAATTAAATTTAACGATGAGGCAGGTATTTTTTCTGTCCAGCTAACCTCTTCGGGAGCTTTAGTTTCATAAATAGTCTCCCAATATTTGTGTTTATCGGTATTCATGCTGCAAATATCTAGTTCAAAAAAGTAATCGTTTGTAACAATTGTTACCACAAACTCAAATCCTAATAAACTGCATTTGCCATCCTGCAAAATAGCGCTACATTCGTATCCACTTTTTTTGAATTAAAGCAATTTTACTTGATAACATTTTAATAATAATTTGATATGAACGGTTTTTTTAAAGTTCCTGTTCCTGTAAACGAACCTATTTTAAATTATGCACCTGGTAGTGCAGAGCGCATTGATTTAAAAGCGGCATTAGCCTCTGCACGAGGCAAACAAATAGATATACCTATGTATATTGGTGGCGAAGAAGTGCGTACGGGTAAAACCAGTCGAATAGCGCCTCCACATGACCACCAACACACGTTAGGTCATTTTCATTTAGGCGATGCCTCACATGTAAAAGTAGCTATTGATGCTGCCTTGGCTGCAAAAAATAATTGGGAAAATTTGCCTTGGGAGCAACGTGCTGCTATATTTTTAAAAGCTGCTGATTTAATTGCGGGCCCTTACCGAGCTAAATTAAATGCCGCTACCATGCTTGGTCAAAGCAAAAATGCATTTCAGGCTGAAATTGATAGCGCTTGTGAGATTATTGACTTTTTACGTTTTAATGTGGCTTTTATGAGCCAAATTTATAATGATCAACCACAATCTGGTAAAGGCATGTGGAATCGCATTGAATACCGTCCACTTGAAGGATTTGTATTTGCTTTAACACCATTTAACTTTACAGCCATTGCAGGTAATTTACCTACAAGTGCTGCTATGATGGGTAATGTGGTTGTTTGGAAGCCAGCTAATACTCAAATTTACTCAGCCAATGTGTTGATGGAGATTTTTAAAGAGGCTGGAGTACCTGATGGGGTAATTAATTTGGTTTATGTTGATGGCCCAACAGCTGGTGAAGTAATATTTAATCATCCTGATTTTGCAGGAATTCACTTCACGGGTTCAACGGGAGTTTTCCAAAATATTTGGAAAACCATTGGTGGTAATATTCATAAATACAAAACGTATCCACGGATTGTTGGAGAAACTGGTGGGAAAGACTTTATTGTGATGCACAAAACGGCTAAGGTTGACGAAAGTGTTACTGCTATTGTACGCGGTGCATTTGAGTACCAAGGCCAAAAATGTTCAGCAGCTTCGCGTGCATATGTGCCATCAAATTTATGGCCTGCAGTTAAAGTAAAATTGATAGAAACTGTTAAGTTATTAAAAATGGGGCCTACAGAAGATTTTAGCAACTTTGTAAATGCAGTTATTGATGAGCGTTCATTTGATAAAATTGCTAATTACATTGAAGGTGTTAAACAAGATTCGGAGACCGAAATTTTAGTTGGTGGCAGTTACGATAAATCAAAAGGGTACTTTATTGAACCTACTATTGTAGTTACTCAAAACCCGAAATCAACCACCATGTGTGAGGAGATTTTTGGACCAGTATTAACGCTGTTTGTATACGATGAAAATAAGTTTGAAGAAACTTTGGACTTGGTAAATACCACTTCAGAATATGCTTTAACAGGAGCCATCATATCCCAAGATAGGTATGCAATTGAATTGGCGACAAGTAAATTACGTAACGCTGCAGGCAATTTTTATATTAATGATAAACCAACAGGCGCTGTAGTTGGGCAACAACCTTTTGGTGGTGCCCGTGGTAGTGGTACAAATGATAAAGCAGGAGCCATGGTTAACTTACTCCGTTGGGTAAGCATGCGCACCATTAAAGAAACATTTGTAACTCCTACTCGTTACGAGTATCCTTTTTTATCAGCAGAATAACTACAGCTTATCTTTTTGTAAAGCCCTTCTAAATATATTTAGAGGGGCTTTATTATTTAATACGGCCTTAAGATATTATTTAGTATAATGCAAACTAAATATTAAAGTAGATTAATTTTTTATAAGATGATTCAAATCAAATCAATAGCAACATGTTTATTGCTTTCGCTAACCTTGTTTAGTGCGCAAGCACAAACCACAAAAGACATTAAACCATTTAAGCTTCCTGCTGCTCGCACGCAGGAAGAAATGAAATTGGGCCGTAATTTAGCAGCAAATAAATTGCTCGAAAAAAAGGCAGAATCTTTTCCATTAAATATCCGTTATCCAGGCGAGTTTGAAGAATCGCAATCTGTATTTATATCTTGGTCGTATGATTATGATGTGAACGGAAATGTAACAGGTGCAGATGTAACAAGTGATTATGCTCTTGTATCTGCTCGTTTAGCTGATGCTATCCAAAAAGTTGTTCCTGTTATAATCAGGGTTGAAAAAGCAAGTGATACAGTTGCCATAAAAACCTACATGAATGCAAGCAATACCCCATTAACCAATTATAGTTTTATTATTTCTCCGGGTGATGATTGGTGGACGAGAGATTTTGGTCCTAATGGAGTTTATGTAGGTAGTCAAGATAGTTTGGCATTTATTGATTTAAAGTATTACCCTGGTCGTGATAAAGATGATGTTGCTCCTGTGGTATTGGGTAACGCATTAAATATACCTAATTATATCACCCGTTTAAATGTAGAAGGTGGCAACTTAATGGCTGATGGATTCGGCAGAACGTTTTTCAGTGATGTGATAACTTCTGTAAATACAGATCCTACATTAGTTAGTCCCGTTTTTACAACCCAAGAAGTAAAAGATAAAATGACAACCATATTTGGCTCAAAGCAAAACATTGAACTGCCAACTTTAAATTGTGATGGTGGTACTGGACACATTGATTTGTATTTAAAAATGATAGATGAACAAACGCTCATCATATCAAAATATCCTAATGAAATTACTGCGGTTGATAAGCTTATTATTGAAAATAATACGCAGCTTTTAGCCTCCATCAATAGTACTTATAATCGCCCGTTTAGGGTTTATCGTATTCCTCACCCAACAGATGATAACGGCATACACTCACGTAAAACTTGTAGTCAAATTAATGCGGATGCGCGCACTTTTGTTAATGGATTAACCATTAATAATACCTACATCATGCCTTCTTATTCTGATGATTTTGATGGCAATAAATTACAAACCGAGCAAGCTGTAAATTTATTTAAAAGTATTATGCCTGGTTACAAAGTGGTTGATATCGACTCTCGCTTACTAAGTGAATTAGGTGGAGAGTTGCATTGTATTACTATGCAAATTCCGGCTGAAAACCCAGTGTTATTTTGGCATCCAAGTGTTGATGGTTATTATCCTTTGGTTACAAACTCCTTTCATATTGTGGCTAAAATAAGTAACAAAAGTGGTGTAGCAACTGCTCTTTGTAAGTGGCGTTTAAAGGGATCACCAACATTTAATACCGTAAATTTAACTGATAGTGCAGGTTTTTTTATTGGTAACATAGTGGCCAATGGCATTACATCCGCTGATGAAATTGAATATTACCTAACTGCAACAACTAATAATGGTAAAA
>CALPIR020000133.1 GCA_943323675.2 Chitinophaga pinensis
AAGATTAAAGCTGCAAGCCCACTCATTAAGGTAAGTAGGGAAGATATGGTTTAATGGCGTGTTTTGAGAAAATCATGATATATAATTGGTCTATTATGTATTTATAAGACTGAATTTGGGTTAATACCAAAATGTGTGTTATTTTGCATCATTGTTCAAGCAAGATATGCAGGCAAATCAATCGACCGAAAATATAAAAGATGAAGTTAAGAAGTTGTTTATCGCTTTTTTGGAGCAAAAACAACAGCGTAAAACTCCTGAGCGTTTTGCCATCTTAGACGAAATATACAGTAGTAAAGAGCATTTTGATGTGGAAACGTTATACGTTCACATGAAAAACCGCAACTACCGTGTGAGCCGTGCTACCGTTTACAATACCTTAGATTTATTGCTTGATGCTGGTTTGGTAACCAAACACCAATTTGGTAAAAACTTAGCCAGATACGAAGGTGCTTATGGCCATAAACAACATGATCACATGATTTGTAACCATTGCAATAAAATTTTAGAATTTTGCGATCCACGTATTCAACAAATTAAAAGCATGATGGGAGAGTTGTTAGATTTTACGGTAACAGAACATTCGTTGCATTTATTTGGTAACCCTAAAACTAAAGATGGCAAATGCAATACTTGCAGTAAGGTTATAGCAGAACAAGTGTAACAAAAACTTAAAGAGCTAATTAATTAAATACTTGTATGGCTAACTTAGGTTAGTAATACTAACCCAAAATATAATGATAGACGTAGTTTTAGGCCTCCAATGGGGCGATGAAGGAAAAGGTAAAATTGTAGACGTATTAACACCACAATACGATGTAGTGGCAAGATTTCAAGGGGGGCCAAATGCAGGACACTCGCTTGAGTTTAATGGCCAAAAGCATGTATTAAATACAATCCCATCGGGTATATTCCACCAACATACCATTAACGTAATAGGTAACGGTGTGGTAATTGATCCAATTACGTTAAAAAAGGAAATAGAAAAAGTAATGGCCAGTGGTGTTGATCCACGCAAAAACTTATACATATCAGAGAAAGCACACTTAATTATACCAACACATCGCTTAGTTGACGCAGCAAGTGAAGCACAAAAAGGTGAACATAAAATTGGTTCTACCTTAAGAGGCATTAGCCCAACATACCAAGATAAAATTGGCAGAAGTGGTTTGCGTATTGGAGATATTTTAACACCAAACTTTAAAGAGAAATACCAAACCGCTGTTGCTAACCATAAGTTGTTGTTAGATAGATTTAACCACAGCTATAATCTTGCAGAACATGAACCTGCATTTTTTGAAGCTGTTGAGTTTTTAAAGCAGTTTAAAATCATCAGCTCAGAGTATTTTATTAATAAGTTAATTAACGAAGGCAAAAAAGTATTGGCAGAAGGTGCGCAAGGTACTTTGTTGGATATTGATTTTGGAACTTATCCGTTTGTAACTTCATCAAACACCATTACCGGTGGTGTGTGCAGTGGTTTAGGTGTGGCTCCTCAAAAAATAAATAAAGTATACGGTATATTTAAAGCATACTGCACACGTGTAGGTAGCGGACCTTTCCCTACCGAGTTGCACGATGATACCGGAGAACAATTGCGCAAACAAGGTTTTGAGTTTGGTGCAACAACAGGCCGTCCGCGAAGAACAGGTTGGTTAGATTTGCCAACACTTAAATACGCCATTATGTTAAACGGTGTAACCGATTTAATTTGTACCAAAAGTGATGTGTTAAGTGGGTTTGATGTAGTTCCTGTTTGTGATGCATACGATATTAATGGCGCACGTGTAACAGAAATTCCTTATAACTTTAACGATGCGCCTATAAAGCCATTGTTTAAAGAGTTTAAAGGATGGAGTGAAGACTTAACAGGACTGCGTAAGTTTGATGAATTACCATCTAACTTTAAAGCCTACATGGAATATGTAGAAGAGCAAGTAGGATTAAAAATGAGTGTCATATCGATTGGTCCCGACAGGGAACAAACGATAGTAAGATAAAACAAAAAAGTCGGGCTTTCCCGACTTTTTTTATGATGCTTTATTAAACCATTCTCCCAACCATTTTTTAGGTTTAAGGATCCTTGTTTTCTTCAAACCAAATTTACCAATGGCATGTTTTTTTAAGTGTGCTACTGCTTCATCAATAGAGTCGGTTATGAGCAAGTATTCTTTTATTTCTGCTTCCGATACGGTTTTGTTTCTAATCATATCTTCCGTTAGCTCAATCAAGTTTTTCCAATAGTCTCTCCCAAATAACACCACCGGAAATTCATTGATTTTACCGGTTTGAATCAAAGTTAATGCTTCAAACATTTCATCCATGGTACCCCAGCCGCCAGGCATAATTACAAACGCATAGGAGTATTTTACCAAGAGTGTTTTGCGTACAAAAAAGTATTTAAAGTCTACAGAAGTATGTACATATGGATTTTCTTTTTGCTCGTGAGGCAAAACAATATTACAACCAATTGATTGTCCTCCGGCTTCAAAAGCCCCGCGGTTTGCAGCTTCCATAATGCCTGGGCCGCCACCTGTAATGATGGTAAAACCTAATTTGCTTATGGCTGCACTTAGCTTAACAGTGGTTTCATAATAGGGATGGTCTTCTTTAAATCGCGCACTACCAAAAACGGTAACGCAAGGCCCTACAAAGTGTAGTTTCTGAAATCCTCTGATAAACTCATACATCACTTTAAATAAAAACTTAAGCTCTCTAAATCGCGAGCGTGGGCCTTCTAAAAATCGTCTTTCAGAATGTAGTATTTTATCTCTTTTAGCTTTTGTTATTTTTGTCATAAGTGGGTACAAAATAAAAAAAGACGCAGGTGTTTTCCACGTCTTTTTTATGATATGTAATTATATTTTACCAATTTATTTTGGCAAACAATTATAAATTACCTCTACTGTCTTGCTCTCTCTCTAGTGCTTCAAACAACGCTTTAAAATTGCCTTTACCAAAGCTTTTTGCCCCTTTACGTTGTATTATTTCAAAAAACATGGTTGGTCGGTCTTCAACAGGTTTTGTAAATAGTTGCAATAAGTAACCTTCATCATCCCTATCAACCAAAATACCTAATTCACGCAATGGTTCAATATCCTCATCAATTGTTCCAACCCTTTCTAATAAATCGTTGTAGTAGCTATCTGGAACTTTTAAAAATTCAACACCTCTGGCCATTAGCTGACGTATCGTACTAACAATATCTTTAGTAGCAATAGCAATATGTTGTACCCCTTCGCCTTCATAAAAATCAAGGTACTCTTCTATCTGTGATTTTTTCTTTCCTTCAGCCGGTTCGTTAATTGGGAATTTAACATATCCGTTACCGTTGCTCATTACTTTACTCATCAAAGCAGAGTATTCAGTACTAATGTCGTTGTCATCAAAAGAGAGTATGTTTTTAAAGCCCATCACATCCTCATAAAACTTTACCCATTTGTTCATTTGGTTCCATCCCACATTACCCACACAATGGTCAACATACAATAAACCTGTTGGCTCAGGGTTATAGTTACTTTCCCATTTTACAAAACCAGGCATAAACACACCGTTGTAGTTTTTACGCTCAATAAATAAATGTTCTACTTCACCATAAGTTTTGATGCCACTCAAGCGTACTTCTCCATCTTTATCAGTTATTGTAGTTGGTTTAACAGTGCCTACTCCGCCTTTACCTGTTGTTTTTTCGTATGCTTCGTAAGCATCATCAACCCAAAGTGCTAAATATTTAACGCCATCTCCATGTTTGCGGTGATGCTCAGCAATATGGCTATCGCTGTGTAATGGTGATGTTAAAACTAAACGCATCTTATCTTGAATTAAAACATAAGATACGCGGTCTTTTAACCCTGTTTCTGGTCCGGCATAAGCCAAACTTTGAAAGCCAAAAGCTGTTTTGTAATAATGTGCGGATTGTTTAGCATTACCTACCCAAAGCTCAATATAATCGGTGCCGTTTAATGGCAAAAAATCTTGCATGGTTTCTTGTTTTTTTATTTCTAAGGTTTCCATTCTGTTCTTATTCTTCTTTTATAAATCAGTTTTATTCAACCCAGGTTTTGTAATATCCAGGATCTTCCATTTTCATTGCTTCTTCTGTAATTTGTAACGGATAAAACGGGTCAATCATTACAGCAAGTTCTTGTGTTTCTTTCTTACCTATTGATTTCTCAACTGTGCCTGGGTGTGGCCCGTGCGGAATACCTTTAGGATGTAAACTTATCATTCCACGTTCTACGTGTTTACGGCTCATAAAATCTCCATCAACATAATACAACACCTCATCGCTATCTACATTGCTGTGGTTATATGGTGCCGGTATCGAATCTGGATGATAATCATACAAGCGCGGAACAAACGAACAAATTACAAAATTGTGTCCTTCAAAAGTTTGATGTATTGGAGGTGGCATGTGCACGCGCCCTGTAATAGGCTCGTAGTTGTGTATGCTAAAGCCATAAGGATATTGGTAGCCATCCCAACCAATGGCATCAAACGGATGCGAGCCAAGGGTATAAGGGAATATCATATCTTGTTTTTTAATTAGCACCTTAAAGTCGCCTAACTCATCATGGGTATTGGTAAGTACCGGTAGTTTAATATCACGTTCGCAATAAGGTGAGTGCTCTAACAATTGCCCAAACGTATTCATATAACGTTTTGGTGGGCGAATAGGAGAGAAACTCTCTGTAATAAATAGCCTGTTTTGTTCTGTGTTAAAATGCATTTGATAAATCACACCTCTGGGTATCACCAAATAATCTCCGTATTCAAATTCAATATCACCAAATATGGTTTTTAAAACGCCACTTCCTTCATGAACAAAAATCACCTCATCCGAATCGGCATTTTTATAAAAGTAATCAGTCATGCTTTTTTTAGGCGCAGCAGATGATAAGTAAACATCATTGTTAAACAACATGTATACTCTACTGGCTAAATAATCATCAACTGGAGCGGTTTTAAAAGTTAAGAAACTACGGTTTTGCAAGTTCTTTTTTACAGCTGCTTTAGGCGCAATATCATAAGGCTCACCAATATCTTTAACCAATGTTGGCGGATGGCAGTGGTATACCAAACTGTATATACTACTAAAACCCTCTGTGCTCACCAATTCTTCCGAATAAAGTTTACCATCGGGTTTTCTAAATTGAACGTGGCGTTTGGCCGGTATTTTTCCTTGTTTATAATAAAAAGGCATTTTTCCTTATTGTTTTACGATGACTGTTTATGCTTTCACAAAAAATATTGCAATTGTTGCAAACTAAATAGCGTTTTTTGTGACTTACTAACTAAGTTAGTGCAATTAACAAAAGTATCCGAAATAGACAATGAAAAAACTGATTTTTATCACCGCATTAGTGGCACTGTTAGGTGCTTGTAATAGTAATAATGATAAGGCTTTTAATAAAGAACAAAAACAATTAGTATCCTCAAAATCGGTTACTGAAATTAGTATTGAAATAGAGAAAGATGCAACCAACCCCGAATTGTATTACCGTAGAGCAAATGTTTATTTCGAGGAAAAGATGTTGGATGCAGCCTTGGCTGATATTGAACAATCTTTGGTATTAAGCGCAGATCAACCCTTGTATTTGTTTTTTAAAGGCCGCATTTTATATGCGATGAATAAAACACAAGATGCGGCAATTGCTTACGAAAAAGCTGTAACTATCAAGCCCGATTTTGAAGAAGCTCAACTTAAATTAGCAGAGTTATATTACATTGTAAAAGAACATAAAAAATCGATGGACTTATACAATACTATATTAGCAAACAATAAAAGTAATACCACCGCTTTGTTCTTTAAAGGGATGAATTTTAAAGAAATTGGAGATACCGCATCGGCAATTCAAACCTTTCAAAAAACATTTGAAATAGACCCAAATCATTACGATGCAGTTATGCAGTTAGGGAATTTATATGCAGGTTTAAAAAACAAAATCGCCTTGGATTATTATGTTACTGCATCGCGACTTAAACCTAAAAGTGCCGAGCCACCATATGCTGCAGGCGTGTTTTTTCAACAAAACAGTGATTATAAAAAGGCGGTAAAAATGTATGAACAAGCATTGAAGGCTGATGAAAAGTACTATCAAGCTTATTACAATTCGGCATTAATAAATATGGAAATAGGACGTTACAGCGATGCCATTGTAAATCTAAACACAGTTGTGAGGTTGGAGCCAGGCTTAGTTGATGCTTATTTTATGCGTGGAATTTGTTACGAAGCCATGAAAAATAAAGAAGATGCCATTGTAAATTACCAGTATACATTAGAGCTTGACCCTAAACACGAGGAAGCTCAAAGAGCTTTATCGTCCATCAAATAATAAATAGTTACCCCACTCACATTAATTTTTTCTTTTTCGCTTTCTAGCACTTACTTTGCGTTACTTTTATGAGCAATATTAATATCACATTACCTGACGGTTCCGTTCGTTCGTATGAATCGGGAGCAACCGCACTAGATGT
>CALPIR020000134.1 GCA_943323675.2 Chitinophaga pinensis
AAATAAATCTCCTAAAACCATTTACGATTTTGGAGGTTTTCCTAAAGCCCTATCAGATGTGAAATATGAACCACTAGGCTCGCCTGAGTATGCATTACAGGCTAAAACATTACTTGATCTATCGCATAACATACAAACCAGCGACATGATGGGATTAGATCATGGGGCTTGGAGTATATTAAGGCATATGTACCCTAAAGCCAATATTCCGGTTTTTCAATTAAGTATTGATGTATCTCAACCTGCTAAATATCATTACGATTTAATAAAGCAATTATCTGCTTTGAGGAGTAAAGGTTTGATGGTGGTGGGTAGTGGAAATGTAGTACACAATTTAGGCAGTGTAAACTGGAACGATCCAACTGCGGGGCCTTACGATTGGACAGTTGAATTTGATGCATATGTTGCGCAGAACTTGCAAACAGGTAATCATTTAGCACTTGTTGATTATTTTAAGGCTGGGCAGTGCGCCAATCTATCGGTACCTACAAACGAACATTATTTACCAATGTTGTACGTATTGGGAATTCAACAAAAAAACGAACAGCTCAAGTTTATACACCATAGTTTTGATATGGGAAGTATAAGTATGCGCAGTTTTATGTTACAAGGGTGATTTTAGGATACGCAGTTTATTCTTGCTTTTTCGCAATAAATCTTCAGATAAAAAACCGCTTTGTGAAGTTCTTTTTCTTTTTGATGCACTATTGAGCATCGCTATTCCGCCTGTTAATATCCCTCCTGTAAATGCAGAAAAGACCAATCCTGGTCCTACATCACTAAATAAGGTTACAAGGGTTGCAGGTAACAATATTGCACCTATTGTTACCAATATAATTCCTCCTACTTGTAAGCCTGGCCCTCCAGATTTTAAATAATTACTGCTGTTGCCATTGAAGCCATTGCTTTCAATTATACCTTTAATATTTTCTGGATTAATTAAATAAACAGAGTCTCTCGTAGCGAACAAAAAGTTATCATCATACACCGCATCAAAATATCCTTTTAGTATGCCTGTGTCATTAAGTAATATAAAATAAGGGCGAAACGGTATTACTTTTTCGTAACTGTTGTTTTTTATATCATAAATAAATAACTGGTTGGCCAAATGTTGTGCATTTGAAGACAGCGTAAATGCTATGATAAAAATAAAGGAGTAGAGCCACTTAACAAGAGTTGCTTTCATGGTATGCTGAATTTTGTTTATCAATAATAGGAAAAATTAAACACTTGCATGCGAAATTCTTTCGAGTTTGGTTTTTTCCAGAATTCGAATTTTTTTTCCATCAAGTTCAATCAATTTATCACTTTTAAATTCACTCAATAACCTGATAACGGTTTCTGTTGCAGTACCTACAATATTTGCAATGTCTTCACGAGGAAGTGTGATAGCAATAACATCAGTATCTAAGTTGTTTGATTTGAATGTTGCATGTAAAAACAACAATGTTTCTGCCAAACGTTCTCTCACACTCTTCTGTGCTAAGCTTTGAACGCGCTCTTCAACAACACCTAGTTCGTGACTAATTGCCTTTAACAAATTTTTGCTGATTGAAGCATTGTCATCCATTATTTGAAGAAAAATTTGTTTGGGAATAAAACAAGCAATCGTATCCTCTAGGCAAACTGCCGAAGAAATGAGTGGCTCGTCAGCTATTAGTGCTCTGTATCCAAGAACATCACCAGGCTGAGCAAAACGTAGTATCTGTTCTTTACCATCTAAGTTGGTGCGAACCAATTTAATTACTCCGCTAACTATGCAGTATACACCAAGTGGTATCGCACTCTCGTTAAATAGTAATTCACCTTTTTTGTAGGATCCGCAAGATTTTGCCTGCTCTACTATTTCGGCTTGCGCAGACGTGCATTGGTTTAAAAACGAAATTTTGTTTGATTCACAAAGTTTGTAATCCATGTTGGCTCTATGCATAGTATAGGTTTGGTTATTGGAATTCAAAAATAATAAAAAAATGTATCCTTACTTACTAATCAACAATATTGGTCCATTTAGCAAATAATAGTTTTTGTAATGCGTTGGTTTCGTCCAATTTAGTTAAATATATATTTCCATTACTATCTTCCCTAAGTAGGCATCCCACATGGTCTAATGCTTCCTCAAGGCCTTTTAGTAATTCGCCTTTGCCCCAAATAAAGTTACGATAATAATTTTCAAAACTTTCACCAGCATATTTTTCTAGCAGTTCTCGGTATATGGTTTCATTATAACCTAAATTGTGTTTGGCATATTGCTGATACAAATCTTGCATTACATTGCACAAGCTATATTTACCATTACTGTTTTTTATGATGCATATATCTGCAATAACAGCAGCTATCATTCCTTCAATGTAAATAGAAACCTTACGTCCAAATACACCAGGTACATAACCATCTAGCCAAGTATCCCAACTTGATTCTGCAACAGAATAATTGAATCGGCCAGGGTTTGATGTATGTCTTTTTAAATCGCCAGTAAAACTTGCTGCGTATTGCTCCCAATTCCAAACGCCACTTTGAAGTAATATCAAATCGCCATAATATGTTGTCACACCTTCATATACATAGCCTAATGTGCTATAGTTTTCTTTGGTAAAATCGTATGGTAACAGATCAGTTGGTCTAATTCGTTTTATGTTCCATAAATGAAACAATTCGTGTGAACTGATGGCCAATAAATCGTGATAATATTCTTCAGTGGTTTGATCCAACGTTTGCCCCATGGCTATTACCGTGCTGTCTAAGTGTTCAACCCCATGACGAGCTGGTGTTTTATGCATTAAATATAAAAAGTGGTATTCAGTGCAAGGTAAATCTCCAAATACGTCTATTTGTTTTAATGTGTAGCTTGTGGTATTTTCAATTAAACGTGCTGTATCAAATGGATGTTGGCCCTGAAACCAAATGTGCATTTGCGTTTGCTCAACATTAAATGTATGATGCTGTAAGGTATTGCTTGCAAATAGGGGAGAATCCGCCAAATAATCAAAGCTTGCCGCTTGTAATTGATGTTTACCTGATTGTCTCATTTGGGTGGCAATTTGATAGTCATCGGGAAGCAAAAAATCCAAGGTATAGCTTTCATCTGCTCGGCCCTCGGTATACATAAAGCAATGCACGGGATTGATGTAGAGGTAATTTTCATCTACAAAACAAGCTCCTGCATCGGGTTGGTTTGCGCAATACTGATAACTTATTCTAACTGCAGAAATTCCTTTTGTATCAATATGCCACCTGTCTTTAGTTATTTTTCGGTAGGTTACTTCATTTCCTTTTTCATCAAAAACAATAAAACAACGGACATTTTTTGCAAAGTTTTGCAACTCATATCTACCTGGTCGCCATGATGGCAATTGTACTTCAATACTATCTTGGTGAATTTGTGAAATAGTATAATTTAATTGAATAAAATGATTTACTGTATCGGCAATTGAAATTTGATAATGCATTCTTTAGCGTTTTGATTACAAAAATAAATCTATGGTTAATTAATGGTTTGGTAATATAGGTTAAAATTTATCCATTACGCCTAAGCTAAATAATGCAAAATCATATTTCACAGGATCTTTTTTGTCGAAAGCTTTTAATGCTTGCGTTAGTTCTAGCGCAGCTTGCCAATCATTTTGTGTTCTCTTTAGTAAACCTAATTTAGTAGCAACACGTTGTACGTGCACATCTAAAGGACAAACTAACTGTTGAGGTTTTATGCTGGTCCAAAGGCCAAAATCTACTCCTTTATCATCTTGTCTTACCATCCATCGTAAATACATGTTAATGCGTTTACAAGCCGAATGTTGTGCGGGCGATGCAATGTGTTTATAAGTTCGCGGTGGTGCATCATCTAAACTAAAAAAAAGTTTCCTAAAATAATTCAATCCTCCTTCTACAGTTTCATCATTCGCTTTTATTCCACTGCTAAAAGCGGTTTCAAGTGTGTTATGTTTCTCATACCAATGCTTAAAAAAATGAATGAAATAAAGCAAGTCGGTATCATTAAATGTGCGGTGTTTAAAGCCCAACATATTTTGTAAATCCTTATCTGTGTGTTGTAAAACAAACTGATGTGGAGAGCCATCCATTCTTTCTATAAGTTCTTTACATTTATTGATAATGGTAATGCGTTGGCCCCATGCAAAAGTGGCAGCGAAAAATCCCATGATTTCAATATCCTGTTGCTTGCTAAAAATATGTGGAATACAAATAGGATCATCAGAAATAAAACTAGTGGTATTATATTGTTTGTATTTTTTATCAAGCAGCTTTTTTATGGTTGTTTGGTCGTTCATCTTTATTATTTCAATTTTCAAAAGTACTAAACCTTATGATTTTGTTCGTTTATGCGATAGGTTTTGTTTTTACGGAGCTATATGTTTGCTTTGCTTTTTGAAAAAGTATTATTCAATCATAATTATATGAAAATTAAAACCATGATGATGTTATCGGCAATGGGCGCTGGGGTGCTAATGCAAAGTTGTAAAAGTGATAACAAAACCGCTACTACTAATGGTGGCGATGATAATTTTAACTACGAGTGTGATCGTTTTGCTGATATTCAAGTTTTACGCTACGAAATTACAGGGTTTAATGAGCTAACTGCAAAGCAAAAGGAATTGGCTTATTACCTAAGTGAAGCAGCAAACTGTGGTCGTGATATTATTTATGACCAGAAGTATAAACACAATTTGGCTATTAGAAAAACCATTGAAGCCATTTTAACAACATACCAAGGTGATAAAACAACGGATGATTACAAGAAGTTTGAAACCTATGCCAAGAAAGTATTTTTCGCTAATGGTATACATCATCATTACAGCAATATGAAATTTGTACCTGAGTGTAGTTTTGATTTTTTTGCTGCGGCAGTTAAAGCCACTCCTGTTGAAATGCTTCCTTTAAATGGTAGAACTGTTGATGCCTTTTTAGCTGAAATGAAACCTATTATTTTTGATTCCAAAGTTGATGCGAAAATCGTAGACTTATCAACCGGAATTGATAACGTGAAAGCATCTGCTAATAATTTTTATGAAGGATTATCTCAAGCTGAAGTTGAGGCTTATTATGATAGCCGAATGAATAAAAATGATGAGCAACCAATATCTTGGGGACTGAATAGCAAGATGGTTAAAGAAAATGGAGTAACAACAGAAAAGGTTTGGAAAGTTGGCGGGATGTATACTGCTGCCATTGAAAAGATTGTTTACTGGTTGCAAAAGGCAATAGCCGTTGCAGAAAACGATCAACAAAAGAAGACCCTTACTTTATTGGTTGAGTACTACAAAAGTGGTGATTTGAAGAAATGGGATGAATACAATATTGCATGGGTAAATGATACAGAAAGCAGATTAGATGTGGTAAATGGATTTATAGAAGTTTATGGTGACGCGATTGGTAAACGTGGTACATTTGAATCTGTTGTTTCTATGAAAGATATGGAAGCGACAAAACGCATAGCTAAAATAGCAGCTAATGCGCAATGGTTTGAAGACCATTCTCCACTATTGCCCGAACATAAAAAGAAAGAAGTTAAGGGCATTACTGCTAAAGTAATAACGGTTATTCAGGAAGCTGGAGATGCTGCACCATCAACTCCAATAGGTATTAATCTTCCAAATGCCAATTGGATTCGTCAGCAACATGGCTCTAAATCTGTTTCGTTAGGAAATGTGGTTCACTCTTATAATGTTGTTGGAGCTAAAAGTCCAATGATGCAAGAGTTTGCTTTAACTCCAGAAGAAATTGAATTGAATAAAAAATATGGTTCATTAGCGGGCGACTTACATACCGATATGCATGAGGTAATAGGTCATGCTTCAGGTCAAATTAACAAAGGAGTTGGCGATCCCGATCAAACACTAAAAAACTACGCCAGTACTTTAGAAGAAGCACGTGCAGATTTAGTTGCCTTATATTACGTGTACGACCAAAAATTAGTAGAGTTAGGCGTTATGCCAAATTTAGATGCTGGCAAGTGCGAATATGATGGATACATGCGTGGGGGGTTAATTACCCAATTAACAAGAATTGAGTTAGGTGACAATTTAGAGGAAGCTCATATGCGTAATCGTCAGTTGGTAGCTGCCTGGGCTATGGAAAAAGGTAAGGCAAATAACGTGGTAGAATGGGTGAAAAAAGAAGGAAAAACATATGTACGTGTAAACGACTATGCTAAACTTCGCGACTTATTCGGACAATTATTGCGCGAGATACAACGTATAAAATCGGAAGGTGATTATGCTGCTGCAACTGCATTGGTTGAAGGGTATGGAGTGAAGGTTGATCAAATACTACTAAAAGAAGTGCGTGATCGTTTTGCTAAATTAAATACTGCGCCTTATAAAGGTTTTATACAACCTCAATTAAAAGCAACATTTACTGGTGAAACAGTTAATGATGTTACAGTAACTTACCCTGATAATTTCTTACAAAACCAATTGGAATTGGGGAAAAAATACGGATTCTTACC
>CALPIR020000135.1 GCA_943323675.2 Chitinophaga pinensis
AAAAAACTTTATTTTACCAGGTGGAAACACCGTTGCATCACATTGCCACGTAGCACGCTGTATTTGCCGCAGGGCAGAGCGTATTGTTGTGCACTTATCAACTGAAACAGAAGTGCCAGAAATAATTGTAAGGTACCTAAATAGATTAAGCGATTACTTGTTTATTTTATCTCGTAAGGTGGTGCATGATGCTGGTGCTAAGGAAACAGTTTGGAAACCCAGAATTTAACGTTTTATTTAATTTGTTTTCTTGGCAAAGCTTTTGTTAACTAGCCAAACTCCTGCAATGGTTAATACAACTGCTATTGCAATAGAAAGGTTCAATTTCTCATCAAGCCAAAGCCAACCTAAAATTACCGCCACTATGGTATTGATGTATGCATATGTGCTTACTATGGTGGCGGGCAAAGCTTTAAGTACATACATGTAGCTACCATAACCAACCAAACTACCAAAAATCACCAAGTATACTACCGCGTTTATCCCCTCTTGAGCAGGTGTAAAGTTTTGCCACTCGCCCATTAATGAGCCAAATATTAATAAAATGGCGCCTGCACTTAGCATTTGTAAACCTGCACCATAAAAGGCATTTAACCCTGTATTTTTGTTTTTACTGTATATACTGCCTAATCCCCATCCCAATATTGCAATTAAAATAAAAACGATTCCCAATACATAATCGGGATTGGCTAATTCAGATAGGTTGTCTCTAAAAATTATAAATTGAGCCACCAAACAAGCGCCAATTCCAATCCAAGCAACTGCTTTAAGGGGTTCTTTATTAGCGCCAAATAAAGCATTTACACCTATAATGCTCAGCGGAGTTAGCGCACAAATTAATGCAGCTAATCCACTGCTAATGTGCATTTCGGCCCAAGTAACTAAGCCATTACCAATAACCAGCATGAGTATTCCGTTTATTACATAAACTTTAAATTGACTCCAGCTTGGTAACGAATAACCTTTAAGCAAAAAGAAAGTGCAAATAATTAATCCACCTATAGTATGGCGCATGCCAGCCATAATAAATGGCGGAAAACTTTGCACACCGATTCGGATTGCTAAAAAAGTAGTACCCCAAAAGAAAGCCACACCAGCATATGCCAGCCAAGCCTTTGCGTTAGCATTCATGATGCAACAATAGCATATTTAACTGCTTAGTTGTGCGATAAGTGTATTAAAGTATTTCACACTATTCAGCAAACGACTGCCGTACCAACTAAACAGCTCACCCTCAACTAAAATAATTTTTGATTGGGGACATATTTGTTGCAATTCATCAATGTGTTTTTCTTTAAACGGATAGGGCTCGCTTGATAAGAAAATAAAGTCTGGGTTTAATTCGGTAATCTCTTGGGTTGATAACTCTGGATATCTGCCCATTTTTTCAGTGGTTGAATTAATCAACCCCATAGACGATATCATTTCATTAATAAAATTATCATTTCCTGCACACATCCATGGTTTACGCCAAATTAGGTATAATACACTTTTACCTTTAATAGGATTCCTGTTATCGCTTTTAAATGTGTTAAACGAATCGTTAATGGAAGTTGCTATGGCATTGGCCTCAATAGGTTTGTTTACCAATAACCCAACTTGCTTTACCATATGTATGGCATCATCAAGCGTTTTAATATCGCTTACCCAAACGGGGTATTTCTCCATTAACTCTTCAATTTGTAACTTATCGTTCTCTTCTTTATTTGCAATAATCAAATCAGGGTACAAAGCATCTACCCTATCTATCTTCACATTTTTTGTACCTCCAACCAATGGTTTTGCGTCACGCATTGCTATAGGATGAATACAAAAAAGTGTTTGACCTACCACCTCATCCGTTAATCCCAAATCGTATAACAATTCGGTTTGGGATGGAACCAAAGAGATAATTCGCTTGGGTGAGTCAGGGAAAGTAACTAATCTTCCAATTTGATCTGTTAAGTTTTTTGTCATAGATCCCTGGGCAGGGTGTGGGGTTTTAACATTCATAATGGAGTAATTTGCTATACATTTAGAATTCAAAAATAATATAAATTTAACACTGCCTTTCGTTATGAAGTAAAATTTTAGTTAATTTGAAAAAAACAATACAAAATGGAAACCAAATCAGGTTGGCCCCTAGCCCTAAAGTACGCGCTAATACTCGCATTTTCAACTATCGCAATTAATCTTGTATTTTACATGATTAACCCCAAATCGGTAGAAGGCACTTGGTCGGTTGTTGGTATTGTTCAATTGTTACTTGCTGTTATTACCAGTGTTTACGTTTTATATGCCGCTACCAAGGTGCGCAGAGACCAAGACCTAGATGGTATAATTTCTTACAAAAAATCACTTGGATTTATGATGCAAATGGCATTGCCAGCTGCACTCATTATTAGTTTTTATACCTTCATATTTTTCGCCTATATCAACCCTGAGTTGTTGGTTAAAATATGGGAAACCCAAGCAGAACAAATGGCCAATGCTGGCAAATCTGATGAAGAGATAGAACGTACCATGCAAATGGCAAAATTATTTAACAGCCCAGCTGCCATGACATTTTTTGGTGCTATAGGTACCATGTTCCAAATGTTTATCTATGCCTTGATTGCCTCTATATTTACCAAAAAAGAACCTGTAACTTTCGAATAATACATCAATGCAACAAGCAATAGATATCTCTATAATTATACCGCTAATAAACGAGGAAGAATCGTTACCGGAATTGGTAAGTTGGATTGAGCGTGTAATGCTCGACAACAAGTATACCTATGAAGTGGTAATGATTGATGATGGCAGCACAGATAAATCTTGGCAAGTAATTGAACAATTGCATCATAACAATCCAAACATAAAAGGTATTCGCTTTAGAAGAAATTATGGAAAAAGTGCTGCATTAAATGTTGGTTTTCATCAATGCCATGGCCATGTAGTAATTACCATGGATGCGGATTTACAAGACTCACCTGATGAAATACCTGACCTTTATAATATGATTGTAAACGAAGGTTATGATATTGTAAGTGGTTGGAAAAAGAAACGCTACGACCCCATTACCAAGACCCTTCCTACTAAATTATTTAATTGGGCCACCCGTAAAATGAGTGGCATTAATAACCTGCATGACTTTAATTGTGGCTTAAAGAGCTACCACCACGAAGTTGTAAAAAACATAGAAGTGTATAACGAAATGCACCGTTATATCCCTGTAATTGCTAAATGGGCGGGGTACACTAAAATTACCGAAAAAATAGTGCAACACCGCGAGCGTAAATACGGAACTACCAAATTTGGTTTAGAGCGTTTTATCAATGGTTTTCTTGATTTGCTCACCATATTTTTTGTGAGCAAGTTTGGCAAAAAGCCTATGCATTTTTTTGGGGTTTTGGGTACTTTAAGTTTCTTCACTGGATTTGTAATTACTTGCATTTTACTTGGCGAAAAAATATACAACTCATACCAACTTATTGAGCAACGTGGCGTAACCGATATGCCACTATTTTATTTGGCCTTGGTACTTTTAATAATTGGTGTGCAATTGTTTTTAGCAGGGTTTATTGGCGAAATGATTTCTCGCAATGCAAACGATAGAAATCACTACGGAATTAAACAACGCTTAGGTGAGTAAAAAAAGAATTTTAATAGTAGGGCCAGCCCATCCTTTACGCGGTGGATTAGCCACTTACAACGAACGCTTGGCAGCAGTACTAAAGGAGTCGGGGCACGAATGCGACATCTTGAGTTTCTCGCTCCAATATCCCAAACTTTTGTTTCCGGGCAAAACACAACTTTCTTCAGATAGTGCACCTAACAACATTACCATACATGCAGAAATAAACTCCATTAACCCCTTAAATTGGATTAGTGTTGGTTTAAAATATAAAAAAGCCAAATACGATATTGTTGTTTTTAGGTATTGGATGAGTTTTATGGCTCCAGCCTTTGGCACCATTGCGCGATTAATTAAAAGCAATGCACATACCAAGATATTGGCCATTACAGATAATGTAATACCACACGAAAGAAAGTTTTTTGATGCTGCGTTTACCAATTATTTTTTGCCAGTATGCGATGGATTTTTAACCATGAGCGAATCGGTAAAACAAGATTTAATAGACCTTAAACTTACACAACCAATTGCTTATGTGCCTCATCCAATGTATGATACATTTGGAACAGCCATTGACAAAAACGAAGCGAAAAAATTACTTGGTTTGGATACGGGCACAAACTACTTATTGTTTTTTGGATTTATTAGAAAATATAAAGGCTTAGGGTTGCTATTAAATGCATTTGCCGATGAACGTTTAAAAGCAATAAACCTTAAATTAATTGTTGCTGGTGAGTTTTACGAAGATAAGAACCCTTACCTCGAACAAATAGAAAAACTTGGGTTAAAAGATAGGGTTATCGTTTGCGATGATTTTATCCCCAACAACAAAGTATCAACCTACTTTTGTGCTAGCGATGTGGTGGTTCAACCCTACTTAAACGCCACACAAAGTGGGGTAACGCAAATTGCCTATTATTACAATAAACCCATGATTGTGACCAATGTGGGTGGTTTAGCCGAATTGGTACCTAATAATAAAGTGGGTTTTGTGTGTAATGTTAGCGAGCAAGAAATTGCTGATGCCATGTATAACTTTTACACCCAACAAAAAGAACAAGAATTTACCAATGCAGCCGAACAAGAAAAGCAGCGATTTACTTGGCAAAATTTATGTAATCAACTTTTAAATTTGGCGAAATAAAGGTGGACAAAAAAATAAAAGTTTGTCATTTTAGCAGTGTGCACAACCAAAGCGACACCCGTGTATTTTACCGCGAATGCGCTTGGTTAGCCAACGATTTTGATGTAACACTAATTGCTATTGGTAAACTAAATACCACCATAAACGGAATTAAACTTATAGGAATACCTAAACCTGTTTCTAGGTTAAAACGTATTTTACATACCACCCGCGAAGTATATAAACTGGCCAAACAAGAAAACGCAGACATTTATCACTTTCACGATCCTGAACTTATTCCTTTTGCGTGGTTACTTAAACGCAAGGGTAAAAAAGTAGTTTATGATATTCATGAAAACGTAACAGAAAGCCTAAAAGACAAAAACTGGTTACCCCTTAAGCGCTTATTTATAAATTTATACTTGCGGTTTGATGCCCTTGCTGCGAGAAACTTCGAACTTATTTTAGCAGAACAATCTTATACCAAAGTATACCAATATCGTTACCCCAATAAACAAACCACATTGGTGCGTAATTACGCATCAAACCAACTGTTTAAAAACTTTATTAATACCAACCGCGAAGTAAAAAACAACCGCATAAACTTGTTTTATATGGGCAGTATTGATGAACAATATTGCTGTAAACAAATGTTAGAGGCATTGGCTATACTTAACAAAAATGGTATTGATGCAAACCTGAAAATGGTTGGTTGGATTGATCCGCACATCCAACAACAAATGAAACAATGGCCTTTTATGACAGCCATAAAAGATAAGGTTCAGTTTACAGGATTTATGGATGTACAAGAAGGATATAAGCTATCTGTTGATTGCAACATAGGGTTAAGCTTTGTATCTGATAACTTAAATGTTTCGCAATCGTTGCCTCGTAAAATGTACGAATACATGCATATAGGTTTACCCGTAATTAGTTCTGGGCATTTATTGTATAAAAACATGGTTGAAACGCACGCCTTAGGTTTGTGCGTAAATACAAATACGGCTGTAGAAATTGCCAACACCGTAATGGCTATGATGAAATCAGGAAATTATTTAAACACCTTAGCGGAAAATAATTTACATGCTGCGCAAACACATTTTAATTGGGAAACCGAGTACCAAAAACTAAAGGAGTTGTATTTGGGGATGATTTAGAATAGTGTTTTGTTCATGGAAATTAAACCATAGTTGATATTTAGTCCTATTAAATTGATTCTCTAGACCACGCGAAGGATTCGAGCGGTAGCGGGGGGCCTTTTTTAGACCTTTTTAATCTAACAAAATCACCGAACAACATGTTGTAGCCTTTCTTTTCCATTTAAGCCCAACAATTTGTAATAATAAACAAGTTTTATACTAACTATATGGTTATTTTTGTGATTAACAACATATTAGTTATCTATTAACAACTATAAATTATTTAAAAAATGAAAAAAGAAATTTACACTGCAATAGCAATCCTAGGATTCGCAAATTTAGCATTGGCACAAGTGCCAAGCTATGTGCCAACTGATAGCTTAAAAGGATGGTGGGGATTTAATGGTAATGCAAATGATTTAAGTGGTAATAATAATAATGGTTCAGTTACAAATGCTACATTAACTGAAGATAGATTTGAAAATAGTAATAATGCTTATAGTTTTAATGGAAGTGCTTACATAACGATACCTAATTCGGCCAATTT
>CALPIR020000136.1 GCA_943323675.2 Chitinophaga pinensis
AAATTAGTAGTTTTATTGTATCTGATGCCCAATTAACACCTCATTTAATTTTGCTGTAGCTAGCATTGAAAATGGTATTCGTTTATATTAATAAACTAGTGGCCCAATACACATATACCATAGCATTGTCGATGCTGCGCTCACCATAACACCTAATGTAAATATAAGAAAACGAAAATGAGGATTCCAATAATAGCATATAACTTTATAGCATAAATATAGGGATACAATACTATATGTTAAGGCAAGAAAATTAAAAACAAGTTTATAATTATAGTATGTTTTAAATAGAATAATGGGCACTTGTTTCCATTCTTCTTTTAATATCCAGCTGTTTATTGGGTTCATCTTAAACAAGAAAAAATAGGCTAAGTCCCTTGCATAACCAAAGGGAATGACAAAAAACAACAATGCACCAATTAACTTGTAGTTTTCGTTTGGGTGCTTATTTAAATAGTAACCCACAATGAGCATGATTACTGATTTAGTTAGTGTTGCTGAATTTATAACAAGATATTGCCAATTGTAGGTGTAACATCCAAGTACACCAAAATAGGTTACCTTATCGGGTTTAAAACCCATGGCTACATCAACACCATAAATAAAAAGGTTACTAAAATTTATATGTATGATGGGTGCAAATAGGCAACAAAGGATTACTTTTTGGTAAAGTTTCATTTATGTAAGTTCCTAATTAAGCATAAAAACTGTGTTTGTTTGCTGTTTAAATTATCTGTTTACTTATGTAGATACCAAATAGGTTGTAAACTTTGCTTTATCATTTATATTTAATTGGTAGAATATGACATGGTTTACTTCGGGTTTATTTGCATAATATTTTGATGTTGGCCTAGTTCTATCCATGATTGAATTAGATGCACTTTTATATGCTACAATTTACATTAGGTAACAATGTAAAAATAATACCATTATTACAGCTGTTATTTGCAGCGCTGTATAATTATTTATTATGTTTCGATTTAAGTTGCTTTTTTGGTTTGTTGTTTTGTGCTGCTTAAAAGTTAGTGCCAATACCTTAGACTCATGTAGATTGAATCTCTACCATGGTAATTTTACTTTGGCCAATCAATATTTAGTGGGCCTTAAATCAAATAATAACTCCTTTCTATCCTATCAAAAATACATGTTGTTTGCTGATTTTCATTACTTCACTCAGAACATAGAAAATTATAAATATTATACAGACTCGGCTGCGTTGGTATTGAGTAAAAACAAAAATATTCCGCAAATTTATTTAGCTGAAATTTACCGGAACTACTCTAAATACCACCATTACCATGCAATGCCATTATATAGCATACCTTATGCTGATTCTGCATTGGTTTTAATTAAAAAGCACCAACGTAGTTTAGGTTTAATTGATTTGCATACCATATATTTTGCAAAAGCTGCAGCAGAGCGTAATAATAGCAGATTGATTTCAAAAATTTATTTTGATAGTGCATTCAGTACATTTAATTCTATTCCATATAAAAAGGTTGAATTGTACAGAAGTTTTGGTAATTATTATATGGACTTATTAACGGGTACCAAATTAACCAAATCGCAGAGGTTATATTATTACCAACTCACAATAGCTGCTTTTGATAGCTCAGAGCGCATACTTAAAATGTATTACCCTAATAACAGAAGTCAATTGGGTAATATTTATGCTTTGAAAGGTTTGGCTACTTACCTTAGATCAAAAAATTCTCAATTGGCTGTTAATTATTTAAAATCAGCAATAGAATTTTATGAAACATCAAATGATATATCATATACTATCATAAATTATATAGCGGCTTTAACATGGCAAAGTATGGCCTCAACCAAATCTCTTTCTATTGAGGGATTAGAAGAAAAGATTACTATGTTGACGCGTATGATTCCACATTGGGAGTCTTGGGTTAATCGAAATATAAATTCAAGTACGTACACACTGAAGTATGTTTATAGTCATTCCCCTCTTAACTTAATTGCCTCAAATTATGCTAAATTATTTAAGCATACACAAAATCCTAGATATGCAGATTCCTTTTTTTATTACACGGAAAAGATAAAGGGTTATTCTATAGTAGAAGGCATTTCTGATAAAGCTAACTTTAATCTATTAAGTAGAATTAAAACATGTCAAGATAGGTTAAAACCCGATGAAGCATTTGTTTCATATTTCAGTGATTATGCCGATACGTATTTTGCTATATTGATTCAAAACAACAATTACCATATCATATATTTAGATAGGCGTTTCACACAATTTATTTCCATGATGGAAAATTTTCATAACAATAGGTCTGATTTCAATACATTTAAAAGTTTTGCTCATCCACTTTATGTCTATTTATTTAAACCAATTCAGTTAAAATTGAATAACAATATTAACCATATTACCATTAGCCCATCTATACATACTGGAAATGTAAATTTTGAATCTTTGATTGAAGACACCAATGCCACTGTATTTAAACAGCTCAATTATTTATTTAAGAAGTATACGTTTAACTACCAAGTCTCGCTCTCTTTATCTGACTATTTGGCGAAGCAACAGTCTAATAAAAATATGGCTTTGGCTTTTATGCCAAACTATAAGAATACAACTAAAAATGAGCTCCCATTTTTATTAAAACAGGCTGATAACTTACTTAATTACAACTATAAAATTTATAGGGGGGGACAATCTAGTACAACAATGTTTATGTTAGGCAGTAGCAATGCTAAATACATACATGTAGCGGGTCATAGTTCATTAATCAGGGATGATTACGGTTCTAAATATTCCATGTTGTTTAATAATAAACATAAAGATTTGGTTAAGCTATCTGTAAGCGATATTATAAAAATAAAGTTAAATGCCGATTTGGTTGTTTTGGCTTTGTGTGAAACAGGTATTGGAAATGATTTATCTGGTGAAGCCAATTTAAATATGGCTTATTATTTTACACGTGCGGGAGCAAAATCTTGTGTATATGGCATTAATAAATTAGAGGATAAAAGCGCTGCGTTTATTTTAGATTGTTTTTACGACTACTTAAATCAAGGATTAGCCAAAGATGATGCGCTGCATCGTGCAAAATTAAAATACTTAGAAGTAGAACGTTTTGATGAAGAATACAGTCCAATATTTTGGTCTTCATTGGCTGTTCAAGGAAATATTAAACCCATTTATTTTGATGCTAAAAACAAGCCCAATGTATATTTATTTCTAATAGCAGAATGTATATTTACTGGCTTGATCTGCTTGGGCTTATTTGGTAAAAAGTTCACTGTTAAGTAAGGTCTTTACTTGCTTGTTTAAATAGTCGTCCTTTGTATTGGTTATCTTTTGTAAATGTAACTTTGCTTCTTGCTTTTTGCGCAAATGGAGCAAACCAATCGATTTAAAATAGGTGGCTTTTTCAGTTAAGATTCCATCATCCATTTTCTCAAATAAGTTGATGGAATTTTTAAAGTCCTCATTTTTTAAATATAAAAGGGCTGCAATATATAGCGTGGTATCATTAATGGACTGATCAACTTTTTGGATTTGTTCAAAATGTTTTAGCCCTACTTTGGTATCTCCAGTTTTGTAAGCGTTAATTAGTTTATTTCTTTCTGTGTTCGATTGCACTGATGAAGCAAACACGGGCAGGCTATTATCTATTAAAGTGTACCCTTTTATTTTATTATGATAATTTTGGTCTCTAATAAAATAAATACCAAACACGGCTATTGCCAAAATTATTGCTGCTGCGTAATAGTAGTATGTTTTTTGTGCTTTGCCTTTACGCACCCTGAGAAGAGGTTGACGCTCTTTATTTAAAAAAGCAATGAGTGCAGGTATATTAAAATCATGATCCTGAAGAAATAACATGATGCCATCCAATGCATCACCTGTTAGCTCTTGTTTGGCTAGTAACTCTTTTAATACATCAACTTGGTCTTTCGGACAACGCGACTCAAGTGATGAAATCAGATTATTTAGTTTTGATATGTTGGTACTGCTTTTCAATTAATTATTTTCAAAATTACAACTATTACATTGCACATTTCCAAATACACCTTAATTTTAATTTGGCTTCGTATATGTTATTTTTTACGGTATTGTATTTTAAGTTTAGTTTATCTGAAATTTCATCATTGCTAAATCCATTTATGTGTAATTGAATAATTTCTTTTTCCCTAGGTTCTAATTTCGCTAACATCAGTTCATCCTTCATCTAAAAATTTTACGTAAGCTTCATTGTCTACCTCAGTTGTAACCAATTGCTTTACACTGTCAAGAATTCTATACCTGTTTTTAGTTTTTCTTAAAGCATCCAAGCTTTTGTTTTTAACAATGATGCTTAGATAGGCTATTGGATTTATCTTAAGAGTTTCAATAAGTTGTTGCCTGTCTTTGGTGCTCATTACAATTAGTTTTTCAAAAGTATCTGCAACAATATCTTCACTAGATTTTTCGCACCGTAAATACTTATAAGCAACCATTAACAGTGGCAGTTTGTATTGGCTGTATAGCATAGTCATCAGGTCGTTTTTACCCAATACGTATTCAGTCCAGTATTGCTCCAGTGTTATGTTATCTGTTTTGCCCAATATATTTAAAACGTAAAAGTACGTATTAAAAATCTTCTAACGTACAGGAGAAAAAGTAAATCCTTGAGCGTTATCTAAATAATTTCATTACTGAAATGTGATTTCAGTTTCACGGTAACATGGACATTAAAAAAATCATCAAGATCAACGATTTAATCGCATCTGGACGTTCGGGTACGCCACGTAATATGGCCTTTCAGCTGGGTGTTTCGGAGCGTATGTTGTATCACATCATCAAGTTTATGAAGGACGAATTGGATGCGCCCATTAAATACAACAGAAATAAGTTGCGCTATTATTATGATGGTAATGGTGTGTTGGTTGTTAAGTGGCAAAACGGAATTGATACCATGATGTAAAATACTTTAACCATTTGACATAACGCACTAACTGAAGTATGGTTGCAGTTAGGTAAGTTAGGTTTGAACGTCTTTTTAATTAAGTATAGAAACTTTGAATTTATAGTTAGGGATATAAATTTTTAATAAAAACAATACAAATACATTAAACAAATATGAAAAAAGTTCTTTATGCTTTCATTGCAATCTTAGGATTTGTTAGTTCAGTTTTAGCGCAAACACAAATTAATAACATATCCAATTTTTCTGATTTTAATAAGTCAACGACCTCTACTCAAGTTTCAGCAGTTTCATCTCCACATGTTGGTTTTAATTTTTCTAGTTCAGTAACAGCTACTGATAGCGGATATATGAATAAAACTTTTAGATCAAATACCAGCAATTGTAATAAGTTATCTGTTCATCTTGACATGAATTTAGGAAATGGAAAGGGTTTGGATGTTATTGTAAACGGTGGTGTCCTTTCACCAATTTCTTGGACAGATACTTACAAAACAGCAGATAATTTTCCTGCTCCAAATACTGATTTTGAATACAACAGAGATTTCTTTACTAATTCGGTTGACATAAAATTGAAATTTTCAACTCAAGCAAATATATCTGGTATTTCGATAGTTAAAAACTTAATTGTGTTAGGTTATCCTACAGGATGTGTAGTTTTATGTAACGACAGCATCATTACTGCAGAACCAACAAACACAAGCGTTGGTGTTGGTTTAAATGCTCAATTTACAACAACAAGTGCCTCGGGTAGCACATACCAATGGCAAACCAATCCATTAAATATAGGATGGATGAACTTGCCTGCAAATAGCTATTACACCGGTGCTAATACAAATACCTTAGGAGTTATCAATGTAACAGTCTCTAATCACAACCAAGCTTTTCGTGCATTAGTAAATTCTACTGGTTGTGCAGATACATCAAAGATTGCTTACCTAAAGGTTGCTGATACTTGTTTAACCACCGTTACCGATACCTTAATTATTCAAACCACGGTTGGTTTACCAACACCTAATATTGCCAATACCTTGCTTATTTATCCTAACCCGGCTAAAGATCGCATAACCATTGATAATGGAAATTATACTGCAATGAGTGGTTACAGCATAAAAATACAAAACAGTTTGGGTCAGCAGGTATTTAATAGCGCCATAAACCAAGCACAATTCAATATAGATTTAAGTACCTGGACGGGTAAAGGCATTTACTATGTAAGGTTACTAGATGCGAGTGGAAATGTGGTAACAACAAGGAAGATTTTGTTACAATAGTGCATGCACAATCGAATATTCATTTGGCTTGATAATAACGATAAAATTAAGCAGGTGAAATTTGTGAAGGAATAATTAAAAAACAAAAAAATAAGATGAAAAATATTTTAGCATTGGTATTACTGTTTATGTTCAGTTTTAATTTTGTACATGCCCAGCACAAT